>JAOPWF010000121.1 GCA_025965815.1 Mycobacterium sp. | reverse complement strand
GTCGTCTCGAGGAGCAGGGAAAACTCACCGACACGATCGCCGCACTTGCCAAGATGAACAACACGCTCAAGGCCCGCCAGGTGATCGCCGAGGCACGCGACCTGTTAGGCGGCAACGGCATCTTGCTCGAGTACCAAGTGATACGGCACATGACCGACATCGAGGCTATCTACACATACGAAGGCACTGAGCCCATTCAAACACTGATCGTCGGTTCGCGACATCACCGGTGTCAGCGCCTTCACCTGATCGGTGACCACGGCACCGTCACGCACGACCGTTGCGCCGTGCACGCCTGACGCGGAGTGGGTGCGGTAGGCAGCAAGTCCTCGAAACAAGGGTCTTCGGTCTCTGGCGACTCCGGTGGCGCCGCACCACGCTGGAGACAACGAAGAACACGGTCCGAGCGGAGGTGACGGTTGCGGTGAGTGCGCACTTTCCCGACGTCGTGACGATTCAAGCAGCCTTGTCGCTGGCCAACCGCGCACCGTCGGTACACAACTCGCAGCCGTGGCGCTGGCGGGTGGGTCCGCACAGCCTGCACCTGCTCGCCGATCCGAGTCTGCACCTCCCTAGCACCGACCCGGACGGCCGAGATCTGATGCTGAGCTGTGGGGCGGCGCTGAATCACTGCGTCGTGGCACTGGCCGCACTGGGTTGGCAGGCAAAGATTCATCGGTTCCCCAATCCGGCGGAACCCAATCACCTCGCGGCCATTGAAGTTCACCGGTATGCGGCCGGCGAGGTCGACGTGGCGTTGGCGGCGGCGATCCCGCGGCGCAGAACCGATAGACGGCACTTCAGCGGCTGGCCGGTGCCGCCCGGTGATATCGCACTAATGGGTGCTCGCGCGGCCCGTGCCGGGATAGTGTTGCGCCGGGTCGAGACGTTGACCACATTGAAAAATGTCGTGGCGCAAGCTGTTTGGCAACATGCAACCGACCATGAGTATCTCACCGAACTAACGACCTGGAGTGGACGGTACGGATCGACCGCCGGTGTTCCGGCGCGCAACACGCCGGAGTCCGACCCGACGTCGATGCTGCCCGGTCGGCTGTTCGCCGGAACGGCGCTTGCCCAGCCGGCGGACACGGCTCCGGCCGACGACAAAGCCGTCGTGCTTGCCTTGGGTACGAACGACGACGACCAACTGGCGCGGCTACGCGCGGGTGAAGGCACGAGCCTCGTGTTGCTGACCGCGACCGCCCTTGGGCTGGCGAGCTGTCCGGTAACCGAACCGTTGGAGATCGCCGAAACGCGAGAAGCAGTGCGTGACGAAGTCTTTGGAACGCGCGCGTTTCCGCAGATGTTGCTCCGCATCGGTTGGGCACCGATCAACGCCGACCCGCTGCCGTCGACGCCGCGTCGTGCGCTCTCAGATGTCGTCATATGGTTGGACGGCTCACCCGCCGTCGATGAGCGACGATCAGGGCAACGGTGCTGACCAGCGCAGCACGGTGCCCCCTCCGGGAGCATCCTCAATGGTGAACGTGCCGCCGACCTCCTCCGCGCGGTGACGAAGGTTCGTCAAGCCGCTGCCGGTGATGTCGCAGGGGAAGCCCCGGCCGTCGTCGACGACTTCGATACACACGTCGTCCTCGACCTTGACCGTCACCGCAAGAGTGGTCGCGTCAGCATGCCTGACAGCGTTGCTGACCGCTTCGCGCACAACGGCTTCGGCGTGATCAGCGAGTGCAGCCTCGACGACCGACAAGGGGCCGACGAATTGAACCGTGGTGCGCAGTTCGGATCCGGAGAACTGCGCGATCGCATCGTCGAGCCGCTGTCTCAGGCGGGTGATCCCCGGGGATGTGCCGTGCAGGTCGAAAATTGCGGTGCGGATTTCCTGAATGACGCCTTGAAGATCATCAACGCTGTCGGACAGCCTCTGTTGCACCTCAGTTGATCGCGCCCGCGGGATGGTCCCCTGCAGCGAGAGTCCGACCGCGAAGAGTCGCTGGATCACGTGATCGTGCAGATCGCGGGCAATCCTGTCGCGGTCGGCGAGGACATCGAGTTCACGCATCCTTCGCTCGGTGGACGCCAGCTGCCACGCCAGCGCCGCCTGGTCAGTGAAGGCGGCCATCATGTTGAGCTGCTCGTCGCTGAACGTTCGGGCCCCGTCACGCCGCAGCGCGACCACAACCCCGGCGACGGTGTCGGTGGTGCGCAGCGGAAGCACCAACGCCGGGCCGGCGCGGTCGATGCCGGCGATTAGGACGTCGAAGTTGTTAAGGCGTCGGGGGGTTCGTTCCAGAAAGACCTGCCCGATCGAGGTTCCGGCGACCGGGATGGTCTGGCCCGCTGTTGAGGTCATTCCGGCACTGGCGGCTTCCACGACGAACAGATCAGCAACATTTGAAGTGGCGATGTCGTCGTCGACTGGGACGGCGACCAGTGTGACTTCCGCGCCTGTCAGCTTCAGTGCTTCTTCGGCGATCAGCCGATATACCGTGGCGGGATCGGCGCCCGAGAGTAGTTCGGTTCCGATATCACGCGTCGCTTCGATCCACGACTGGCGGGTCTGGGACTGCTCGTAGAGCCGTGCGTTGTCGATCGCGATGCCGGCAGCCGCAGCTAGCGCAAGTGCCAGTACCTCGTCGTCCTCACTGAAGGGCTGCCCGGTGACTTTTTCGGTGAGGTAGAGGTTCCCGTATACCTCGTCGCGGATGCGCACGGGCACGCCGAGGAAGGTGCTCATCGGTGGATGGTTGGGCGGGAACCCGACCGATGCGGGGTGTTGAAAAATGTGGTCCAGCCGGATGGGTGTGGGTTTGTCGATCAAGACGCCCAAGACTCCGCGGCCTTCCGGCAATGGGCCGATCAGCTGGCGGGTCGCCTCGTCGATGCCCTCGTAGATGAATTCTGTGAGCTCATGGTCGTGTCCTCGCACCCCCAAGGCGCCGTAGCGGGCGTCGACGAGTTGGATGGCGGTGTGCACGATGGTGCGCAGGGTGGCGTCCAGCTCCAGACCCGACGTGACTACCAGCATGGCTTCCACCAGTCCGTCGAGCCGGTCGCGGCCCTTGACGATCTGCTCCACGCGATCCTGGACTTCAACGAGCAGTTCCCGCAGACGAAGTTGAGACAATGTGTCCCGCAGCGGAGGCGTGCCGCTTGCTTCACTGGCCCCGACTCGGTCGGTCACGAGACCATGGTGTCACCCATCAACCTGTGCGGGAGTGTTGAGCGCAGATTATTCGTCGGACGCGCGGGGACGGTCGAGTTTGGACACGAACACCGCCGCTTGAGTTCGACGTTCCATGCCGAGTTTGGCCAGTAGCCGTGACACGTAGTTCTTGATCGTCTTTTCGGCGAGAAACATCCGGGCCGCGATCTGTTTGTTGGTGAGACCCTCGCCGAGCAGATCAAGCAGTACGCGCTCTTGGTCGGTCAGCCCGGACAACGGATCGGAGTGCTCAGCTGCTCCGCGAAGCTTCGCCATCAGCGCAGCGGCGGCACGATTGTCGAGCAGCGACTTACCGGCGCCGACATCTTTGATGGCACGGGCCAGTTCCATGCCTTTGATGTCTTTCACAACGTAACCGCTGGCACCGGCCAGGATTGCGTCGAGCATCGCTTCGTCGGACGTGAACGATGTCAGCATCAGGCAGCGCAGATCTGGCATCCGGGACAGCAGTTCGCGGCACAGCTCGATTCCGTTGCCGTCGGGTAGCCGGACATCGAGGACAGCGACGTCGGGCTGCAATGCCGGTACCTTCACCAGCGCCTGTGCCACCGAGCCGGCTTCGCCGATGACGTCGAGCTCGGGATCGGTACTGAGCAGGTCGATCAGCCCGCGCCGGACCACTTCGTGGTCATCGACTAAGAAGACCTTGACCATGGCGAGCCCTTCTGATGACTGAGCGCAATTGCGGCCGGTGCCCACGACGTCGGTACCTGATGTGTTCATCATGCAGCCATGTTCGTCAGAGGTGTTGGCGGCCGACGATGAGGACGGAGCAGTCCGTGCTCTGCAGCACCGCGTTGCCTGCCGGTCCGACGAGTTGCGCGACGTCGTGGTCGTGGGTGCCCATAACCACCAATTCAATCGAATCCGCGATCTTGGCGAGATGATCCAGGAAGCTGCCGTGTACCGCAGCAGAGGTGACCTCTAGGTCTGGGTGACATTGCGAACAGCGTTCGAGCCGGCGGTCGAGCTGGGCGTGTACGCGGCGATTTCCGTCTGCGACAGCTTGGCTGTCGTGGGTGTCACTGAACCGCGATTGCCACGCCGTCACCGCGTGTAGTCGCGTTCCGCGCACTAGGGCCTCGTCGACGGCTGCCTGCAGTACCGCGTCATCATCCGGGGACGTGCCGACGTAGACGAGGATCGCATCGGGTTTCGCCGAGGTCACGCCGTCATTTCTCCGTATGATGGCCACCGTGCAGTGCGCGGATGTGGCCAGTGCTGCAGCGGTCGAGCCGACCCGGCCCCGCGCGAAATGGTCCAGACCCACTGCGCCGACGCAGATCACCGCCGCCGACAGGGAGGCGTCAATCAGCGTGCGAGTCGGGCGGCCCTGCACGATCTCCACTTCGATCTTGACAGGCTCCTCCGTTGACTCGACCGCCATAAGCGCGTGGCGAACTGCGATTTCGGCCGCGGCGAGCTTGCGTGCCTCGGCCGGGGGATCAATCTCCGCCGTGCCGGCCGGAGGTATGGCGTACACCAGGCGCAGGGGGATGTCGCGGCTGACCGCCTCGTCGACGCCCCACAGCGCCGCGCGGACTGCTGCCCGCGAGCCGTCGATGCCCACGACTACTGAAGGTGGCGGGAAGTGGTGCTCTTGCATCGTGGGCTCCCGGGTTCGTCGTATCCATGGTTCAGACGCTAGCGGCGAAACCACTACGATCTCAGGGGCCTTTAGTCCCTGATCAGTTGTCATTGGTCCCGACACTCAACCGGGCTACGAGGGCCACACCAGGACGTCGGCCAATGGCCTCCGCGGTGTCATCGGCGGCACTTCGCCAAGGACAGGCGCTTCGCCAACCCGAATCAACAACTGCGGCATAGCCGCCCGTGCGGTCAAGGCGCCGATCAGGCTCCGGCTCGACCGCAGCTCCGTGAGATGTGTCAGTGTGCACGTCGCCATTCCGGCCAAAGTGCACTCCAGCAGCACGGCGGACAACACTTCGCCGCACCTTAACGCGTCATCCCGGGTGTCCTCATCGGTGGACAGAACCAGCACTTTGGACTGGTCTTCTTCAACGCCGGCCCGGCGCTGGCTGTGATGCGTCACAGGGAATGAACGTCCGACGTCGACTCGATCACTTTCGGCTGCCGACACCAGTGAACTGCGCGGAATCCCATCAGAGTTCTCGAAATGACCGGTCCACCAGTTTAATTCAGCATGGTAATAGGAATCGTACAGTCGCAGCGATTCGGTAAGTTGTGACGCCTCGGCCAGTCGCGGGCGCAGCTCTTCGGCTATCACGTCGAGGTGCGCTGCCCCAGCATCGAAGGCGTTGCGCAGCACTGGTTCGAAGGACTCCCAGTTCGTCGGGGCGGCGAAAGGAAGCCGATCGGTCCGACGGCGCAGGATCGCGTCGGCCAGGCGGCGATGGCCATCGGTGACGAGGCTCATTGGGCTGAAATCGATTGACGCGAGATGATCGAGGTTATTCGGGTTCGGAAATCTGTTGACGTGAGCGGTCCACCCGGTTGCCGCCATCGCGACGCGTAGATGGTCGAGCACGGCGCCGCAGCTGATGAGGGCCTCCCGCCCCGACTTGTCGGTGGAGTAGAGAATCCTGCTGCGGTCGACGTGCAGGTGCAGTCCCGCACTGTCGGCCACCCATTGCCACGGCTGGCTGTTGTGCAACGACGGCGCACGGCTCGCCAAATGCACCGCTTCCTTGAGTACTTCGGCATCTATCATCGTGTCCGGCATGATCGACCTCCACTTTCGGCCTGACACCAACCCTTGAGGACCCGGTTGGGCGGCACCAGGGTCATTAGTCCTCGACTGCGGGCGCCATAGGGCCCGCGGTGGCCGCCGAACTTGTGGTGAGTGCTGCCGGAGGGACCGGTAAAGGTCTTTAGGCCTTGCATAGCGAGGACATTGCGCCCGGTGAAAGGGTCCTTTGAACGCTTGACTGGGAATCGACCAGAATAGCTAGGTGCTCACCGGACCTTCAAGACAGCTAAACCGGTTCTCGCACAACGAAAGTTGAGGCAAACCGGAGGAATCGGGACCTACGGTTTGGACCTCGGTTGGTCGCAGGTTCGAGTTGCGCCATCTGGTCAGCCTGAACAGTCAGCCCGACACAAAGCAGGGTGAAGCCCGTCGCCGCCGACCCGTTAGCTGGGCTCGACAAGCTCGCCGGCGAGGTCAAGGCCGCCGGCATCACGTCGATCAGCGGCGATGTACTGGTGAACGACAAGCTGTGGAACCCGTACCAGACCAAGGAGGGCGTGGTCACCCCGATCATGGTCAACGACAACCTCTTCGACATCCTCATCAACCCGGGGGGACAAGGCCGGCGATCCGGTCATGTTAGACACCCGCCCCAAGACCCAGTTCTTCAGCATCGACAACCAGGCCACCACCGGTCTTCGTCCCGTTAGATTCCACATTGACCGGGACATCACGTGCCGCAGGGAACCGGCGGTTCAGACCGTCGATGAGGCGTTGCGCCTCATGCAAGTCTCGCCGCAGCGTGGCCTGCTGCCTGTGGTCCTGAGCAGCACCGCGTATCGACATGCGATGTCCGCGGCTCTCCGCTGCTTCGAGTTGCCGCGATATCTCGGCGACCTGCTCGTATAGCGCTGTGAGGAGTACTCGCGCCTGGGCCACCCCGGTGTCATCGGTCAATTAAGGATCCTCTCATCTGCATCTAAGGATCCTCTCATCTGACGGATGAGATCGCGCGCGCTAGAGCACTAAAGACGCCGAGGTAACGCAAATCTGAACACGGGTGGACCGTTGGCGGTCTCGGAGGCAAGCTCTCTCAATGGTCACGATCAGCGATCCGCAGTTGATTGCCGACGTCGAGCGCCGTCTGGCCAGCAAGTATCCGCATATCCCGCCTGCTCAGATAGCCTTCGCCATCGAGAACGCGCGCGCGAGATTCGAAAACAGCCGCATACACGGGACTTTGTTCCACCACTAGTCGAGCGGCACGCCCGCGCCGAACTGAGCCAAATCAGGGAACCGGCCGGAGCATCGCACTAAGCGTTGTCGGGGCGCCAACACGGCGGCTGAGGCGCTTATCGGCGTGGCGTTACTGCATGAACTGCGTGCCAAGGGGGACGGAGGGATCCGCCCCGGGGGAGCTGGAGCCGACATAGTCTGGGCCCTGAAAGTACCCCGGGCTCGGGGCAGGGTCGGCGGCGGCGATCGGCGCGCCGGCGATCGCGACGGCAGCCGCGGCAGCAATCAATAACGGCGGGAAATATCTCAGTTTGATCTTCATGGCGGAACTCCTCAGTAGGTAGTCTTCGGGTCTGGCTTTGGTTTCACCCTGCCTCCAAGAATCCCATTGGTGCAGACCGATGTCGTCAGTGCTGACACCCAACAACGGCCCCCCGCGCCAGTGGGTATTTCGCTACCTGGACAGCGTGGCGGCACCTAGTTTCTTGTCGGAGATATAGGGGTAAATGATTCGGTGGCAACGGGTTCCACGGCTCAGGGGCCAATCGCGTTGCCGTTCAAGCGTTCCCGGCGGTGTGCACATACCGGGCGGTGCCGGCGTGCGTCACAGCAATGGGAGAGCCGCTGCCTCGGCATGTTCGGTCGTCCGTCGCACAACGACCTCCAAGCCTTGGCGCGACGGCGGTAATCGGACGACGTTGGCCGGGCCGGTGTGCAGTGTTGGCACGCCTCGATTAGACGTTGTCCGGGCAGGATATGTCGACGTAGACGGTAGTGAGTCGTGTCGGGTTGGCCGCCTGACCCGGGGAAGCTGTGGGCAGTCCGTGAACGGCGGTGGTGGTGCACCGCCCCAGCGGAACAGCGGTCGTCCCGTTGAGTTGGACGCTGTAACCTTCGGCTCGCAGGCCATTGACGGTGTCGACGGCCGATGAGCCCGCGAGCGGAGCCGCCGTAGCCGTAGCGGCTAATCCGAGAGCGGTGGCCGCCAGGGTGCCGGCGGTGGCGGTGATGATGGTCAACTTCTTCATGATGGTGGCTACCCTTGATGGTCGGGAAGTGTTCTGACATCGCTTATCGTCACGCGCCAGCAAATTCGGGACATCCCTGCTGACACACATCGACAGCCCCGCTAACTGGAATCTCTCTCCGCCTGTCAGTCCGCATTGCTGAGGCGGCTTGCAGGATCGTTTCGCGGTGTGTCCCGACGTTGACCGGACTCGTCCGATGGGGTCGCCAGGGCGATATGGCCCCGTGAGCTGCTGGCAGTGACACGATATCGACGTGACCCACGGTCGAGCTGCATCGATTGATGAGCTGCTTGATCGCGCCGTGGAGGCGATTAACCGCGGTGATCGGGTAACCGCGTCGGCGCTGGCGGGCCGAGTGCTGGCTGTCGACGGCGGCAACGCCGAGGCCGAGGATCTGCTCACCGCCCCCGGTGAACCCGGTGAGATCCGGCGGCTGACGATCCTGTTCGCCGATCTGGTCGATTCGACGGTGTTGTCCACTCGAGTGGAGCCCGAAACCTACCGGATGCTGGTGGGGCGCTATCGCGACCTGGTGCTGGGCATCGTAGACCGCTACGAGGGCCATGCCGGCTCGACGAAGGGTGACGGGCTGCTGGCCGTC
>JAOPWF010000116.1 GCA_025965815.1 Mycobacterium sp. | reverse complement strand
TCCACCTCCGGCATCGTCGCCGCCCAGTACGGCACCTGGTACGTGTTCCTGCTGCTGCCCTCGTTTTTGGTGTACGTCACCGCGATGGTCGGTGAAACCAACCGGGCCCCGTTCGATCTGCCCGAAGCCGAAGGCGAACTGGTCGCCGGATTCCACACCGAGTACTCGTCGCTGAAGTTCGCGATGTTCATGCTCGCCGAGTACGTGAACATGACCACCGTCTCCGCGCTGGCCACCACCCTGTTCCTCGGCGGCTGGCACGCCCCCTGGCCGATCAGCATCTGGGACGGCGCCAACACCGGATGGTGGCCGCTGCTGTGGTTCATCGCCAAGGTGTGGGCGTTCCTGTTCGTGTTCATGTGGCTGCGCGCCACCCTGCCCCGGCTGCGCTACGACCAGTTCATGGCCCTGGGCTGGAAGGTCCTCATCCCGATCTCGCTGGCCTGGATCATGATCGTCGCCACCACACACAGCCTGCGCACCCACGGCTACCAGGCCTGGGCCACCGCGCTGATCACCGCGGGCGTCGTGGTCGCCCTGGCACTGCTCGTGTTGCTGTGGAAAGTCCTGCGCGACAGGAACCGTCGCAAGATCACCGAACCCGTCTCCGACGACGCGTTCGCCGGAGGCTTCCCCGTTCCCCCGCTGCCCGGCCAACACGTGCCGGAGCGCTCACGTGCATCCATCAGGGAGGCCGCAGATGTCCAAGTTCGTTGATTCCGTGGCCGGTTTCGCGGTCACCTTCGGGACCATGTTCAAAAAACCGGTCACCGAGGAGTATCCGGAGAAGCCCGGTCCGGTCGCGCCGCGTTATCACGGCAGGCATCAGCTCAACCGTTACGCCGACGGGCTGGAGAAGTGCATCGGTTGCGAGTTGTGCGCCTGGGCGTGCCCCGCGGACGCCATCTATGTCGAGGGGGCCGACAACACCGAGGAAGAACGCTATTCGCCCGGCGAACGGTATGGCCGGGTCTACCAGATCAACTACCTGCGCTGCATCGGCTGCGGGCTGTGCATCGAGGCCTGCCCCACCCGCGCGCTCACGATGACCAACATCTACGAAATGGCCGACGACAACCGCGCGGATCTCATCTACGGGAAGGACAAGCTGCTGGCCCCGGTGCAACCCGGCATGGAGCCTCCCCCGCACCCGATGGCCACGGGCAGCACGGACGGGGACTACTACCGCGGCAATATCATCGGGCCCGGAGGCCTCCTGGACGGGCACACCGCACCGGGGTCAGCCCGGTGACCCCCGCGGTGACCGTGCTGGCCGCCGACGCGGTGGCCCGCACATCCACCGCCGAAGAGGTGCTGTTCTGGGTGCTGGCTCCCCTCGCCGTGGTCGGGGCGGTCGGCGTGGTCGCGGCGTCCAAGGCGGTCTATTCGGCGATGTTCCTCGCGATGACGATGATCATCCTCGCGGTTTTCTACATCGCGCAGGACGCGCTCTTCCTGGGAGTGGTCCAGGTGGTGGTCTATACCGGCGCGGTGATGATGCTGTTCCTGTTCGTGCTTATGCTCGTCGGCGTCGATTCGTCGGACTCGCTGGTGGAAACGATTCGGGGACAACGCATTGCGACGATCGTCGCGGGTGTCGGCTTCGGTATTCTGCTCATCGCCGGCATCGGTAACGTCTCGGTGGCCGGTTTCACCGGATTAGCGGAGGCGAACGCGGGCGGCAATGTCCAGGGGCTGGCGGCGCTGATCTTCACTTCGTACCTGTGGGCGTTCGAGTTGACCAGCGCACTGTTGATCACCGCGGCGCTCGGCGCGATGGTGCTTGCCCACCGCGAGCGCTTCGAGCGCCGCAAGAGTCAGCGCGAACTCGCCTCCGATCGCTTCCACACCGGCGGACATGCAACGCCGATGCCCGCGCCGGGCGTCTACGCCCGACACAACGCCGTCGACATTCCGGGGCGCCTTCCCGACGGCTCTGACTCTGAGCTTTCGGTCAGCGCCATCCTGAAACAGCGAAGTATGGACCGCCCGGCCAACGGTGCGAGCAGGAACGGTAAGCGATGAACCCGGACAACTACCTGTACCTGTCGGCACTGCTGTTCACGATCGGCGCGGCGGGGGTGTTGTTGCGGCGCAACGCCATCGTGATGTTCATGTGCGTCGAACTGATGCTGAACGCGGCGAATCTGGCGTTCGTCGCGTTCTCCCGCATGTACGGCCACCTCGACGGTCAGGTCGTCGCCTTCTTCACCATGGTGGTCGCCGCCTGCGAGGTGGTCGTCGGCCTGGCGATCATCATGACTATCTTCCGCACCCGCCGATCGGCCTCGGTCGACGACGCCAACCTGCTGAAGAACTAGGGCGGCCGATGACGGATCTGGTGTGGCTGCTGATTGCCCTCCCGCTGGCCGGGGCGGCGGTGCTGTTGCTGGCCGGTCGGCGCTCCAACCCATGGGGACATCTGCTCGGGTGCGCGACGGTGATCGCGTCGTTCGCCGTCGGCGCGGCGTTGTTCGTCGACATGCTCGGCCGCCCCGGTGAGGAGCGGGGCGTGCACCGGGCGCTGTTCTCCTGGGTGCCCGTCGGCGGCCTGCACGTCGACTTCGGGCTGCAGCTGGACCAGTTGTCGATGTGCTTCGTGCTGCTCATCACCGGTGTCGGCTCGCTCATCCACATCTACTCGATCGGCTATATGGCCGAAGATCCTGAGCGCCGACGATTTTTCGCGTATCTGAACCTGTTTGTGGCGGCGATGTTGCTGCTGGTGCTGGCCGACAACTACCTCGGCCTCTACGTCGGCTGGGAAGGCGTCGGTCTGGCGTCCTATCTGCTGATCGGCTTCTGGTCCTACAAACCGGCCGCGGCTACGGCGGCCAAGAAGGCATTCATCGTCAACCGGGTCGGCGACGTCGGGCTCGCCATCGCCGTCATGGTGATGTTCGCCACCGTGGGCACCATTTCCTTTGCGGGCGTCTTCAGCGCCGCCCCGAGTCTCACCGAAGGCACCCTGACCGCGATCGGGTTACTGCTGCTGCTGGCCGCATGCGGCAAGTCCGCGCAGGTGCCACTGCAGTCCTGGCTCGGCGACGCGATGGAAGGCCCCACCCCGGTTTCCGCGCTGATCCATGCCGCCACCATGGTCACCGCGGGCGTCTACCTCATCGTGCGCTCCGGTCCGCTGTTCAACCTGGCGCCGACCGCCCAGCTCGGCGTCGTGACGGTCGGCGCGGTCACATTGCTGTTCGGCGCGATCGTCGGCTGCGCCAAGGACGACATCAAGAAGGCACTCGCGGCCTCCACGATGTCCCAGATCGGGTACATGGTGCTGGCCGCGGGCCTGGGCCCGGCCGGCTACGCACTCGCGATCATGCACCTGCTCACCCACGGCTTCTTCAAGGCCGGCCTGTTCCTCGGTGCAGGCTCGGTGATGCACGCGATGAACGACGAGACCGACATGCGACGCTACGGCGGGCTGCGCAAAGTACTGCCGATAACCTTCGCCACCTTCGGCCTGGGTTACCTGGCCATCATCGGAGTGCCACCCTTCGCCGGCTTCTTCTCCAAGGACCCGATCATCGAAACCGCCTTTGCCGCTGGTGGTATCAAGGGACCCATCCTCGGCGGCGCGGCACTGCTCGGCGCAGGCATCACCGCCTTCTACGTGACCCGGGTGATGCTGATGACCTTCTTCGGGGAGCCGCGCTGGAAACCCGGCACTCATCCGCACGAGTCGCCGCCCGTCATGGCGGGTCCGATGATCGTCCTCGCGGTGGGCTCGGTCGGGGCCGGCGCGCTGCTGGCGATCGGCGCCACGCTGCAGCACTGGCTGGAACCCGTGGTCGGTGCGCACGAGGCCGAACACGCGATGCCGGTGTGGGTGCTGACCGTGGTCACCCTCGCGGTCGTCGCCGTCGGTGTCGGCGTCGCGTACCGGATGTACGGCACCCGTCCGGTTCCCGAGACGGCGCCAAAGGAGGTGTCGGTACTGACGATGGCCGCCCGCAACGACCTCTACGGCGATCTGATCAACGAGAAGCTGTTCATGCGGCCCGGGCAGGTACTGACCAGAACATTGGTCGAGGTGGACGAGAAGGGCGTCGACGGAGTCGCACAGGGACTGGCGGCACTGGTCGGGCGCACCTCCGACGCCCTGCGACACGCGCAGACCGGCTTCGCCCGCTCGTACGCCCTGTCGATGTTCGCCGGCGCGGCCCTGGTGGTCGCGGCGATTCTGGCGGTGAGACTGTGGTGACGTCGTTTCCGTGGCTGACCGCGATCTGGGCGGTGCCGATGGTGGGCGCCGGGATGGTCATGCTGGTGCCCGCCGCGCAGCGCACCCTGGCGAAGTGGGTGGCGGTCGCCGTATCGGTGATCGTGCTCGCGCTGGCCGTC
>JAOPWF010000101.1 GCA_025965815.1 Mycobacterium sp. | reverse complement strand
GGAGCTATCCGCTGACGTCGGTGTCGATGGATCCGATGATGAGCGCGTCGACCGGTGGCGGGGTGCCGGTGAACCAATTTGCCGCTACTGAGCCCTGCGCCACTAGCACGTGCTCGCCCGGACCGCTGCCGAGCACGTCGAAAGCGATGAGCCGGGATCCGGATCCGTCGACTTCGACCTCCAGGAAGGCACCGGCCGGTAACCCGTCGATGCGGCGGGTCGACCAGACATGGCCGGTGACGGTCGCTGAAATCATTTTCGCTCCTCCAGGGCGGCCATCATGTGCGCTCCTTCTGAATAGTGATGCCCAGTGCCCGGGCCTTCTCCCGGGCCAACGGGGTGAGCACCGCCTTCGGGCCGAGGGCGAGCACACCGCCGGACGGCGCCAGACTGGCCAGCTGGCGCTCGGTGACCGCGCCACTGTCGATCCGGTAGGTGGCGGCTGCCGCGGCGCTGCTGTTTCCGGCGAGGCGGAAGCTCAACCGTCCGGTGCGCAGGTCGGTGCGGGTCTTAGGGTTCTCGAACAGCCGCAGCAGATGCCGGACGAAGGCTTGCAGATCCTGGTCGCTAATGATTCGGACGGTGTCGGTACGGCTCTTCTCGTCGGCTGCCAGTGGACCGATGGGCTGAACGCCGATCTGTTCGGCGACCGACGGTGGCGGTGGCGCAGCGGCGGTGGTCGGCGCCGGAGGGACCATGCCCGATACCGTCCCCGATACGACGTCGCGCACCACCTCCCGCACCAGCGCCCGCAACTGGCTGCGGTCGATCGGCAGCTGACTGGTCACGATGAGCTCCGGGCCAGCGCGTCCTGTGCGGCAGCGGCGGCCTGCCGGACGTCGGCCTCGGGCCCGGACAGGTACACGCGGCCGGTGGCGCCGATCATCCGGAAGTCGATGACCTTGATGTCGGCTGCCTTCTCGGCCTCGTTGGTGGCCAGGATGGCGTACGAGGCGGGCTGTACCTCGAGGACGTACAGCGATTCACCGGCCAGCACCATGGAACCGATCTTGTTGCGGTTGATCAGGAACGCATGCTGCTGGTCGATGCTGGAGATGATCCGGGCGGCCAGGATGGTCGGCCGGACCGCGGAATCGCCGTCCTTGCCGAGTTCCTGCAGCGCCGCGTCGGCGGCTGCCTTGACTGAGCCGGTCTCGCCGTGGAATTCGAGGTAGCCGAATTGTCGCTCGACTACGAGTATTCCGGCCTTGACGTCAGCATTTTTGAGCGCCACGTCGGTGATGCCCTCGATGTCGAGGCCCGGGGCCACCTCGATGATCTGAGCGGCGACGTCGGCGCGCGGCAGGACACCGCGGATCCAGGTGCCCAGATACGACATCGTCTGCGGCTGAAGCCGATCGATGAAGATGAACGAACGCAATTCAGCCACGACTCACCTCTTCATCAGTTGTGCGAGCTCTTCGACCACGAGCGCCCGGAGTTCGGCGCGCAAAGCGTCCAGGCTAGGTTCGGAAGAGCGGCCGGCGGCCGGGTATCCGTTGCGCTGCGTTTGCGGTGCCGTTGCTCCCCCGAAAGCGGGAGGTACCCCCGGGTCATTGGAGGCGCGGGGATATTCGGGAACCTGGCCGCCTGGAGTGCGCCACGGTGTGACATCGGCGAAGCTCGGTATCGCCACGCCCACATCGCTGTTGTAGGCAATCCGTGTCCAGTTCATCAGGTTCTGTGGCTGGAGGTTCTCACCGATGGAGCTGCGACCCACGAAGCCGGTGCCGATTGTCATCGAGGGGGCCAGGTTGGTCTCCAACCCGGCGCTTCCGGTGCTGTTGCCGACGTTGACCGACACCCGCAGCACCGGCACCTGGGCGGCGAAATCGGCTATGGTGGAAGGACTTTCACTGTGAATAGCCGCGGAGTGCCCGGCCCCTCCGATGCGGACGACGGCCCGCGCCGCCCGGATGCCACGGCCGGCGTCGGCCACCGTCGTCATGCCCAGGACCGGGGACAGCTTCTCGTGGGCCAGCATCTCTTCGGCGATCAGATGCTCGAACGGTGCGACCAGCACCCGCGTCTTGGGCGTGACTCGCAGGCCGGCCTGGGCGGCGATCAAGGTGGCGTCGCGGCCGACGAGGTCAGTGTTGAGATGACCATCGGCGAACATGAACTCGCGCAGTCGCCGCGCCGCATCTTCGTCGAGGATGTGCGCGCCGTGGCGTGTCATCGCCGAGCACAGCGCACCGGCAATGGACTCCTCGGCGATGAGCACGGATTCGTTGGTGCACAGCAGCGAGTTGTCGAACGCCTTGCTGTCGACGATGCGCCGTGCCGCGGCGGCGATGTCGGCGCTGGAGTCGACGAAGACGGGGACGTTGCCCGGTCCCACGCCGAGGGCCGGATTGCCCGACGAGTATGCCGCACGCACGACGCCGGTGCCGCCGGTGGCGACGATGACGTCGGTGCGTTCGTCGGCCATCAGGGCCTCGACCAGCGGGATGGACGGCTCGTCGATCACCTGCACGATGCCGTCCGGTGCACCGGCGTGGACGGCGGCCTCGGCCAGCAAGCGCGCGGCGTCGGCCGAGCAGTTTTTCGCCCGCGGGTGGGGTGCGACCACCACCGCGTTGCGGGTCATCAGGGCGAGGATCACCTTGAAGTACACCGTGGACACCGGGTTCGTGGTGGGGGTGAGGGCCAACACCACCCCCGCCGGACGTGGTATCTCGACGATCTTGCGCGCGGTGTCGACACGTGGCGACACGAAATCCTCGCCCCGGTAGTACTCGAGGATTCCGCGCGAGCACGCTCTGTTCTTGATGACCTTGTCGGCCGCGACTCCCATCCCGGTCTCGGTGACCGTGGCGGTGGCCAACCGTTCGGCTTCGGCGTAACCGGCGTCGGCCACCGCGGTGACGATGGCCGATACCGTGGCCGCGTCGTAGTCGGCGTAGGCGCGGGCCGCCCAGCGGGCGCGCTCGAGCAGGTGGCCGGCGTGGGGGATAGTCGTCAAGATCGCCTCCGATCGGTCGCGGCGGTGCGGGCGCGCCCCACAGCGACCTCGAGCCGGTCCAGCACGTCCTCGCACAGGTCGCGGCCGAGCAGGATTCCCGGTTTGAACTGCAGCACACGAGGATCCAACGTCGAGAAGATCGCCCAGACCCCGTTGTCGTAGAGTTCTCGCATCACGAACTTGGCGCCCTCCGGATGGTTGAACTCCAGCCCGATCACCACACCGTTCTGCCGGATGCCGACGAACCAGTCCGGGTAGTCGCTCTGGATGCGGCGCAGGCCCGTTGCGAAGATGTCGGCGATGTAGTGGACCATCGACCGCACTTCGGGGCGGGTGGTGATTTCCAGCGTCTTGATCGCGGCGACACAGCCGAGTTCGGCCCCACCGAACGTCGAGATGTGACCGAAACCGTCCTGGTTCAGCCACTGTGCGGCGCGCTCGCCCAGCATCGCTGCCGTGATGGGGTACATGCCTCCGGAGAGCCCCTTACCGGTGACGATGATGTCGGGCTCGATGCCGTGTTTGGTGATCGCCCACAGCTCGCCGGTGCGCATCAGACCGGTCTGCACTTCGTCGGCGATGTACAGGGCGCCGTAGCGGACGGTGAGGTCTTTGACGGCCTCCAGGTATCCCAACGGGGGGAGCGGGAATCCGTAGGTCGCGGGGATCGTCTCCATGATCACCGCGGCGACGTCGTTGCCGGACACCGCCTGTTCCATCGCCCCGATGTCACCGAACGGCACGTGCACGAACTCGTCGGGACGGTCGGACAGGAACAACTTGGCGAACCGATCGTCCCCGGTGGCCACCGCCAACCCCGTGTGGCCGTGGTAGGCCTTGACGATCGAGACGATCTTGCGGCGCTGGGTGGCGTGGCGGGCGCTCTTGAGCGCGATGTCAATGGCCTCGCCGCCACCGGAACCGAACGCGACTTTCGTGATGGAGGCGGGCGCCGACTCGACGAGTCTCTGCGCCAGCGCGGTGCGTGCCACCGACGGGAAGTGGTGATTGCCGACATCGAAATGCTGCATGCCCTCCGAGAGAGCTTGCATCACTTCAGGATTGCGGTGGCCGAGGTTGTAGGTGCCGCCGTTGAGGTGCATGTCGATGAGGCGTCGGCCGCTCATGTCCCACAGGAAGTACCCCTCGCGGCGGTCGATCACGAGGTCGATGCCCGCGTCGGTCCAGAACTGTGTCTTGTCCGGATTCCAGAACGTCTTCGCCCGCTCCAACACATCGGTCTTGGATTCGAACGAGAACGTGCCGTAGTCGTACATGCGGCTCCTCGAGGCTGTGACCCCGTCACCGTAAATGGACCGACCATTTATGTCAATGGTCCAAATGGGTCTTGCCATCGGTCATCGGCGGTGCGAATATACCTAGCGGTCGAAGTGTGGTCCACGCCACAGCGACCTCCGCTCACAGCCAGGAAGGTCCGCCGGTAGATGACCGAACAAACCGAATCACCACCAGTAAACGCAACTGAGGACGTTCAGCGGCTGAAGCGCAACGCCGTCGGCACCATGGCCGTCATCTTCATGGCAGTGGCCACGGCCGCGCCCATCACCGCAATGGTCGGCAACGTACCAATCGCTGTGGGCTTTGGAAACGGTTCCCACGCACCCGCCGGGTACATCGTCGCGACGGTGGTGTTGGGGCTGTTCGCCGTCGGCTACGCCACCATGGCCAAGCACATCACCGCCACCGGTGCGTTCTACGGCTACATCTCCCACGGCCTGGGCCGGATCATCGGCATGGCCAGCGGTGTGCTGATCACCATGGCCTACGTGGTGTTCGAGGCCTCGCTCATCGGAATCTTCTCGTTCTTCTTCCAGAACCTGCTGCAGTCGCAGTTTGGAATACACGTCCACTGGATCGTGCCGGCGCTGCTCATGTTGGTGCTCAACTCGATCCTCACGTACTTCGACGTGAACCTGGCCGCCAAGGTGCTCGGGGTTTTCCTGGTGACCGAGATCGTCATGCTGTCACTGGGCGCACTGGCTGTGCTGTTCCACGGTGGCGGACCGGATGGCTTCGCCGTCAGCGAGACGCTCAATCCCGTCGGCGCGTTCCAACCGGCGGCCATCGCCGGAGCCAGCGCGGGTCTTGGCTTGTTCTTCGCGTTCTGGTCCTGGGTTGGTTTTGAGTCCACCGCGATGTACGGCGAAGAGTCGCGCGAGCCCAAGAAAATCATCCCGCGGGCCACCATGATCAGCGTCCTCGGTGTCGGCGTGTTCTATGTGTTCATCTCCTGGATGGCGATCGCCGGAACCGGCCCGCAGCAGGCGGTCGACCTCGCGCAGGACTCCAACACCGCCTCGGAGATCTTCTTCGGGCCGGTGCGCGGTTACTACGGCGAGTGGGCCATCACGATGTTCAACATCCTGCTGGTCACCGGATCGTTCGCCTGCGGGATGGCATTCCACAACTGTGCGTCGCGCTACCTCTACGCGCTCGGTCGTGAGGGACTGTCGAGCGGTTTGCAGAAAACGCTCGGCGCAACCCATCCCAAGCACGGCTCGCCCCACATCGCGTCGTTCGTCCAAAGCGGGGTCACGCTGGTGATAATCCTGGCCTTCCTCGCCGCCGGCATGGATCCCTATCTGCACATGTACACACTGCTGGCCATTCTCGGGACCATGGCGATCCTGATCGTGCAGTCGCTGTGCGCGTTCTCGGTGATCAGCTACTTCCACCTCCACAAGAATCACCCGGTCAGCAAGCACTGGTTCAAGACCTTGATCGCCCCATTGCTGGGCGGCATCGGCATGCTCTATGTCGTCTACCTGCTGTGGGTGCACAAGGACGCTGCCGCGGGTACCGCCTCGGGGACATTGCTGTTCAAGCTCACCCCGTGGATCGTGGTGGGACTGTTCGTGCTCGGTGCTGCGATCGCGACGTACTTCAAGTTCAAAGATGCCCGTCGCTACGAGATGATCGGTCGGATTGTCTACGAGGACAACGTAATACGCGACTAAGGGAGTGCTCATCGCGCGTCCTGCCGTTGCCCCGTCGCACATCTCCCACCGAGGGCCCAACGGTGAGACGATGAAGGCCGGCGACCCGGAAGCCACCGGGCCGCCGGCAGCTCCAGCAGAGGAGGACCGGCCCCGTGGATGACGCCCACAAGTGCGAAAGGGATCTCGACCAGGGACGGATACGCGTCCTCGACGCGAAACCGGTGAACCTCGACGGCTTCAGCGTCACCAACCCTGAGCTCGGGCTGGTCGCGATGCGCAGTCCCTACGACCCCGAGCCATCGCTGGTCGTGCGCGACGGCTCGGGTGTAAAGCGAGTCGTCGAGCTCGACGGGAAGGCGGACGGGGATTTCGACGTCATCGACGAGTTCATCGCCCGGTACGGGTTGGACCTCGAGGCCGCGCAGGAGGCCATGGCGCTTGACGATCAGGCGCTGGCCCGCATGGCCGTTGATGTCAACGTGCCAAGGGCGGAGGTCGTGCGCCTGATCGGTGGGGCCACGCCTGCCAAACTGGCCCGCGTCGTCGCCCTGCTCACGCCCGTGGAGATGCAGATGGCGATGACCAAGATGCGTGCCAGGAAAACGCCGAGCAACCAAGCGCACGTGACGAATCAGCTCGACGACCCGCTGCTCATCGCCGCCGACGCGGCCAGTGCCGTCGCCTACGGATTCCGGGAGGTCGAGACGACGGTGCCGGTGCTGGGCGACGCGCCGTCCAACGCGGTGGCGCTGCTCATCGGGAGCCAGGTGGGGATCCCCGGGGCGATGGCCCAGTGCTCCATCGAGGAGGCGCTGGAGCTGCGGCTCGGCCTGCGTGGGCTGACCAGCTACGCCGAGACGATCTCTATTTACGGCACCGAGCAGGTGTTCATCGATGGTGACGACACCCCGTTTTCGAAAGCGATCCTCACCTCCGCCTACGCCTCCCGGGGCCTCAAGATGCGGGTCACCAGTGGCGGCGGCGCCGAGGTGCTGATGGGTGCGGCCGAGAAGTGCTCCATCCTGTACCTGGAATCTCGCTGCGTGTCGCTCGCTCGTGCGTTGGGGTCGCAAGGTGTGCAGAACGGCGGCATCGACGGCGTCGGTGTGGTGGCATCGGTGCCGGACGGTATGAAGGAATTGCTGGCCGAGAACCTGATGGTCATGATGCGCGATCTTGAATCCTGCGCCGGGAACGACAACCTCATCTCCGAGTCCGATATCCGCCGCAGCGCGCACACCCTGCCCGTGTTGCTCGCGGGTGCGGACTTCATTTTCTCGGGCTTCGGGTCGATCCCGCGCTACGACAACGCATTCGCGCTGTCGAACTTCAACTCCGACGACATGGACGACTACCTTGTGCTGCAACGGGACTGGGGCGTGGACGGGGGATTGCGCACGGTGTCGGCCGAGCAGCTGGCAAGGGTTCGACGCCGTGCCGCCATGGCCGTTCAGGCGGTGTACCGCGACCTCGGGCTTGCGGATTTCGAGGACGACCGGATCGATGCCGTGGTTGTGGCCAACGGATCGCGTGACGTTCCGCCCGGCGACCCGAAAGCCGTCGCGGAGGCGGCGACCGCGATCGAGGCCAAACAGCTGACTGTCTTCGATGTCATCGCGTCGCTGAAACGGACCGGCTTCGATGAGGAAGCGGACGCCATCATGCGGTTGACCCGTGAGCGTCTGCACGGTGACCAACTGCAGACGTCGGCGATCTTCGACGAGAACATGAGAGTGCTGTCCAAGCTCACCGACCCCAACGACTACGCCGGTCCCGGCAGCGGCTATGCGTTGAGCGACGAGCGGCGCGCCGAGATCGACAACATCCGGCAGGAGCGGACGGTCGCAGAGCTCACGGCCGATCAAGCCGAGCACCGCGACCACGTCACGTTCACCGCGGTCGATACCGCGCGGCAGTGGAGCGATCCCCGGGAAGTGTGTATCGGGCTCTCGCCGGCATTAGGTCGCACGGTCTGGCTGACTCTGTGCGGGCTCACAGTCGGCGAAGTGCTGCGACAGATCTCGGCCGGACTGGAGGAGGAGGGCTGTGTACCGCGCCTGGTGCGGGTCCGCTCGACCATCGACGTCGGCCTGATCGGGCTGACCGCCGCCCGATTGTCGGGGTCGGGAATCGGAATCGGCTTGCAGGGCAAGGGAACCGCACTGATCCATCGTCGGGATCTGGCGCCGCTGGCCAATCTCGAGCTGTTCAGCGTGGCGCCGCTGCTGACCGCACGGATGTACCGCGAGTTGGGCAAGAACGCGGCCAGGCATGCAAAGGGGATGGCTCCGGTCCCGATCTTCACCGGCGGCACCGACGAGTCGATATCCGCCCGCTATCACGCGCGTGCCGTCGCACTCGTCGCGCTCGAGCGTGAGTCCTGCGAACCGGGTCAGGCGCCGATCACGGTGGAGGTGACACGGTGATGCCCGAAGACAGGTTCACGGTCGAAGCCGCCGTCGACGGCAAACTACAGCTGTCGGACCTTCGGATGGACCCGGCGACGCTGGCACACCAGGCCGTCATCGCCGAGCAGGGCGGCAATCCGCAACTGGCTGAAAACCTCCGGCGCGCAGCGGAACTCGCCACCATAGATGACGAAGAGGTGATGAACCTGTACGAATCGCTGCGCCCGCACCGCT
>JAOPWF010000075.1 GCA_025965815.1 Mycobacterium sp. | reverse complement strand
GAGATGACGTTGGTCGGGATGTAGGCCGAGATGTCGTTGGCCTTGGTCTCGATGATCGGCAGACCGGTGAGCGAACCGCCGCCGAGTTCGTCGGACAGCTTGGCGCAACGTTCCAGCAGCCGGGAGTGCAGATAGAACACGTCACCGGGGTAGGCCTCGCGGCCGGGCGGGCGGCGCAGCAGCAGCGAGATGGCGCGATAGGCCTCGGCCTGCTTGGTGAGGTCGTCGAACACGATCAGCACGTGCTTGCCCTCGTACATCCAGTGCTGGGCGATCGCCGAACCGGTATAGGGGGCAAGCCATTTGAACCCGGCGGAGTCCGATGCCGGCGCCGCGACGATGGTGGTGTACTCCATCGCGCCGCCCTCGTCCAGGGTGCGTCGCACGCTGGCGATGGTGGTGCCCTTCTGGCCGATGGCGACATACACGCAGCGCACCTGCTGCTTCTCATCGCCGCTCTCCCAGGCCTGGCGCTGGTTGAGGATGGTGTCGACGCAGACCGCGGTCTTGCCGGTCTTGCGGTCACCGATGATCAGCTGGCGCTGGCCACGGCCGATCGGGGTCATCGAGTCGATGGCCTTGATGCCGGTCTGCAGTGGTTCACTCACGCCCTGGCGCTGCACCACCGACGGCGCCTGGATCTCCAGCGCCCGACGGGTGTCGGTGTCGATGTCACCGCGGCCGTCGATGGGCTGGCCGAGCGGGTTGACCACGCGGCCGAGGAAGGCGTCGCCGACCGGGACCGACAGCACCTGGCCGGTGCGCTTGACCTGCTGGCCTTCTTCGATGCTCTCGTAGTCGCCCAGGATGACGACGCCTATGCTGTGTTCGTCGAGGTTCTGCGCCACACCCAGCACACCGCCGGGGAACTCGAGCAGTTCCTGCGTCATCACAGAGGGGAGGCCCTCGACGTGGGCGATTCCGTCACCGGTGTCGATGACGGTGCCGATCTCCTCCCGCTCGGTGTCGGACGCGAAGGTGGCGACATAGTCCTCGATCGCCCCTTGGATATCAGCAGCCGAGATTGTCAACTCTGCCATGGCTTTTCGCCTTCCTGCCTTCGTTGTGTGGGTCCGTAGATATGGTTCGGGGGATCAGTCCGGCAGCCCGCTCTGGGCCGCTGACAGTCGCGCCGCGATCGTGCCGTCGATGACTTCGTCGCCGACCGAGATCGACAGGCCGCCCAGCAGCGAAGGATCGACCTCCAGCTGGATGGACACCGGCCGGCCGTAAATGCGGGTCAGCACTTCGGTGAGGCGCTCGCGCTGGGCGTCGCTCAATTCGGCCGCGGATTTGACGTGCGCCACCACTTCTCCCCGCCGGGAAACCGCCAGCTGGGCCAGCTCCGTGACGGCTTCGTCGGCGCGCTCACCGTGCAACAGCTCGATGGTCTGGGCCAGCAGCTCGGCCGCGGTCTCGTTGGCGTCATCACCGAGAATGTTCTTCAGCAGTTCGACTCGGCCGGCCGCCGGCTTGTGCTGGTCGCTGAGCAGTGCGTTCAGCTCCGGCTCGGCGTCGAGCACGCGGGCGAACCGGAACAGCTGGTCTTCGACCTCTTCGACCTCGTTGTTGCGTTCCGCCTTCACCAGCAGCGCGAGCCGCGCGACATGCTCGACCGCGGCAATGAGGTCCGAGTCGTCCGACCAGCGCGCTGACGCGGCCGCCTTCAGCACCTCCAGCGCCGGGTCACCGACCTTGCCGGCCAGTAGCGTCTCGATTAGCTGCACCTTGGGAGCGGCGTCATCGGCCGGTTCCGCAAGGTGCTTGGTGAGCACCGGCTCGTCGATGAGTACCTTCGCCACCGACGCCAGGTCGTCCGCGAGCTTGGACAATCCGTCCGCGTCCAGGTCCCCAGCAACCTCATTGAACCGGTCGACAACGGCTTTCAGGGCTTCCCGGCTCGCCGACCGGAGCTTGGCGGTGGCCCCGTCTTCGATGACGGCGTTCGACGGT
Source organism: Mycobacterium sp. (assembly GCA_025965815.1). Classification (GTDB taxonomy): domain Bacteria; phylum Actinomycetota; class Actinomycetes; order Mycobacteriales; family Mycobacteriaceae; genus Mycobacterium. The sequence continues at coordinate 688 of JAOPWF010000075.1, read as the reverse complement.
GCCATCGCTTCGAGCTCATCGAGGAACCGGTCGATCGTCGCCGACTGCGCGGCGGGATCCGAAACGTGGTCGCGAACGATCTCCCCTGCGCGGCGGACGGATTCGCTGCCGAGGTTCTGACGCAGTTCCCGAATGAGCTGCTGCCGAAGCAGTTCCACCTGCTGGGCGCCCTGCACCTGGATCCGCTCGACCTCGGCATCGGCCTGCGCCCGCAGCTGCTCGGAGATGCCCTCGGCATCGTGCCGGGCTTCTTCGGTGATCTTGGCGGCTTCGGCCCTTGCGTCCTCCAGCGCCTTGGCGTGCGTGCTGTCCGCCTCCGACAGCTTCTTTTCGGCGGCGGCGCTTTCGGCGAGTTGCTTGCGGACGGCTTCCTGGCGGTCCGCCATCAGCTTGCGCACAGGCGGGACTACGTACTTCCAGGCCAAGAAGACAATGACCGCGAAGCCGATGAGCTGCCCAATGAACGTCGACACGTGCCTACCGTCCCTGCCCGGACGTCACCGGAGTCCCTGCCGAGCCGCTGGTCATATCGACGCCGAGTACCCTGCTGGCGAGCGTGGCCGACAGCGTTTGGATGGACGCCTGCAGTTCGGCCGCGGTTTCTCGCCCCTGCTCGGAAAGGCGCTCATCCGCTTTCTGAAGCGTCGCCGCCGATTCGGCGCTGGAACGGGCCCGCATGTCTTCGACG
>JAOPWF010000073.1 GCA_025965815.1 Mycobacterium sp. | reverse complement strand
GACGGCCATTGTCATCCCACGGTCCTTGAACGACCCGGTTGGATTCAGCCCTTCGACCTTCAGATGGACTGTGCAGCCGGTGAATTCAGACAGCCTCTTCGCCTCGATGAGCGGTGTGCCGCCTTCGAGCAGGGTGATCGGCTTCCAGTCGTCCCCGACCGGCAGCCGGTCCCGGTAGGCGGCGATCAGGCCGGGCCACGGTTGGTGGACGGCAGTCCTTGTCGCGCTCATTCGCTGGTTCCTTCCAGTCGGAGCACACTGGCCACGCTCTGCACGACGTCCAGGTCGGCCAGTGCGGCGACCGTGTCCGACAGCGCGGCATCGGTGGCCCGGTGGGTGACCACCACGATACGAGCACCGACGCGCTGCCCGCCGTCGTCGACCACACCTTCCTGGCGAACCTCGGCGATGCTGACTTCGCGCTTGCCGAATTCGGCTGCGACAGAAGCGAGTACGCCCGGGCGGTCGGCGACGTGCATGCTGACGTAATAACGGGTCGGGATGAACCCAATGGGCGAGATGGGCAGCTTGGCGTACTTGGATTCGCGCGGTCCGCGTCCCCCCTGCACCCGGTTGCGTGCGGCCATCACGAGATCTCCCATCACCGCCGAGGCGGTCGGCGCTCCCCCGGCACCCTGGCCGTAGAACATCAGCCGCCCCGCGGCCTCCGCCTCAACGACGACGGCATTGAAGGCGCCGTTGACCGATGCCAGCGGGTGTGTCAGGGGAACCAGCGCCGGGTAGACACGGGCCGAAACACGTTGATTACCTTCGTCGGTGGTGATGCGTTCGCAGATGGAGAGCAGTTTGATGGTGCAACCCAGTGCGCGCGCCGAGACGAAGTCGTCGGGCGACACCTTGGTAATGCCCTCGCGGTAGACGTCGTCGGCGGTCCCCCGGGTGTGGAACGCGATGGACGCGAGAATCGCGGCTTTGGCGGCCGCGTCATAGCCCTCGACGTCGGCGGTGGGATCTGCCTCGGCGTAACCAAGGGCACTGGCGTCAGCCAGCGCACTGTCATAGTCCGCGCCGGTGCCGTCCATGGCCGAGAGGATGTAGTTGGTGGTGCCGTTGACGATTCCGGCGACACGCAGCACGGTGTCGCCGGCCAGCGACTGGGTCAGCGGGCGAATCACCGGGATGGCTCCGGCGACGGCGGCCTCGAAGTACAGGTCGACGTGTGCGGCCTCGGCGGCCTGCGCCAACTCCCCGGTGGACTGCGCCATCAGCGCCTTGTTCGCCGTGACGACCGATTTCCCATGCTCCAGCGCCGTCAGGATCGCCTTGCGGGCCGGTTCGACCGGTCCCATGAGTTCGACGACGATGTCGACGTCGTCCCGCGACGCCAACTCTTCGACGTCGCTGGTGAGCATCTCGATGGGCACTCCGCGATCGTCGGCGACCCGGCGCACGCCGATACCGCGGAGCACCAGCGGGGCACCGATGCGTGCGGTCAGATCGCTCGCGCTCTCCTCGATGATGCGGACAACCTCGCTGCCGACATTGCCCAGTCCCAATACCGCTACGCCGACGGGCTTCTCGTCACCGTTCATCCGTCACCTCACTTCCAGACTCAATAGGTCGTCGACCGTCTCCCGGCGCAGAATCAGGCGGGCCTGCCCGTCGCGCACGGCCACCACTGCGGGGCGGCCGATCAGGTTGTAGCGGCTCGACATCGAATAGCAATAGGCACCGGTGGCGGCGACGCCCACCAGGTCTCCGGGTTGCACGTCGTCGCTCACCCAGGCGTCGCGGACGACGATATCCCCGCTCTCACAGTGCTTTCCGACGATGCGACCCAGCGTGGGCGCCGCATCGCTGACACGCGAGACGAGTCGCACGTCGTACTCGGCGCCGTACAGGGAGGTGCGGATGTTGTCACTCATTCCGCCGTCGACGCTGACGTAGCGGCGGTGCTCCGTCGGACTGACGTCGACATCCTTGACGGTGCCGACCTCGTACAGCGTGATGGTGCCTGGGCCGGCGATGGCGCGGCCCGGCTCGACCACCAGTTTGGGCGTGGGCAGACCGACAAGCGCCGACTCGTTGCGCACGATGGCGCCGAGCTTGGCGGCCAGGTCCTCGACCGGTGGCGGATCGTCATGCGGCAGATACGAAATGCCGAGTCCCCCGCCGAGATCAACAGTGGAGATCTGCGCGGTCTTGTCGACCCCGAATTCGGACACCACGTCACGAAGCAGCCCGATCACGCGGTGGGCGGCGATTTCGAAACCGGCCACGTCGAAGATCTGCGACCCGATGTGGCTGTGCAGCCCCACCAGCCGCAGGTGATCGGCGGCGAAGACGCGGCGGATCGCCGTCATCGCCGCGCCGCTGGCCAGCGACAGGCCGAACTTCTGGTCCTCGTGCGCGGTTGAGATGAACTCGTGGGTGTGCGCCTCGACGCCGACGGTCACCCGGACCAGCACGTCCTGAACCACACCGGCGTCGCCGGCGATCTGTTCGAGGCGGTCGATTTCGGTCATCGAGTCCAGCACGACGTGCCCGACTCCGGCCTTCACCGCCGCGCTCAGCTCATCGACAGACTTGTTGTTCCCGTGCAACGCGATGCGCTCGGCGGGAAAGTCGGCGTGCAGTGCAACGGCGAGCTCGCCGCCGCTGCATACATCGAGCGACAGGCCCTCCTCGTCGATCCAGCGCGCCACTTCGGTGCAGAGGAACGCCTTGGCGGCATACCGGACGTGCTCACCGCCGCCGAACGCCGCGGCGATGTCGCGGCATCGGGAGCGGAAGTCGTCCTCGTCGATGATGAAGACTGGGGTGCCGTACTCCTCGGCGATATCCCTGACCGATACGCGCGCGATCGATACCACCCCGTCGTCACCGCGAACGGTGTTGCGCGGCCAGACATTCGGCGCCAATGCGAGTAAGCCCTGCGGTGTCTGCGGACGGAGCGGCGCCGCGGCGGGGTGGACGTTCTCGGCGTGGCGGGGGCCTGCGGGGTGCGCGTTCACATCCGCTCCGGTGCCGTGACGCCGAGGATCGTCAGGCCGTTCTCGATGACCTGGCGGGTGGCCTGGCAGAGCGCCAGCCGCGCGGTGTTCAGCTCGGTGGGCTCTTCGTCTCCCATCGGCAGTACCCGGCAGGAGTCGTAGAACCGGTGATAGTCACCGGCCAGATCCTCCAGGTAGCGGGAGATCCGGTGCGGTTCGCGCAGCGACGCGGCGGCTTTGAGCACCCGGGGGAACTCGCCGATGTTGCGGATCAGCGTGCCTTCTTTGTCGTGGGTGAGCAGCTCGAGGTGTGACGTGTCGGGGAGCAGACCCAGTTCAGCGGCGTTGCGGGCCAGCGCGGAGAGGCGGGCGTGCGCGTATTGCACGTAGTAGACCGGGTTTTCGCTGGACGCGGACGACCACAGCGCCAGATCGATGTCGATCGGGGTGTCCACCGAGGAGCGGATCAGCGCGTACCGAGCGGCGTCGACGCCGATGGCCTCGACGAGGTCGTCCAGCGTGATGACCGTCCCGGCACGCTTGCTCATCTTGACCGGCTGGCCGTCCCGCACCAGGTTGACCATCTGGCCGATCAGCACCTCGACGGTGTCCGGGTCGTCGCCGAGGGCGGCCGCCGCGGCCTTGAGCCGGGCGATGTAGCCGTGGTGATCGGCCCCGAGCATGTAGATGCACAGATCGAACCCGCGCTGGCGCTTGTCGAGGAAGTAGGCCAGGTCAGCGGCGATGTAGGAGGGCTGGCCGTAACTCTTGATGACGACGCGGTCCTTGTCGTCACCGAACTCGGTGGTGCGCAACCAGGTGGCGCCGTCCTTCTCGTAGATGTTGCCGTTTTCCCGCAGCTTGGCGATGGCCTGGTCGACACGCCCGCTGGAGTGCATCGAATCCTCGTGGGTGTAGACGTCGAAGTCCGTGCCGAAGTCGTGCAGCGACTGCTTGATGTGGGTGAACATCAGATCGACGCCGATGGCGCGGAAGGTCTCGCGCATCTCGTCGTCGGGCAGGCTCAGCGCGTCCGGTGCCTTCGCCAGGACCTGGGCGGCGATATCAGCGATGTAGCTGCCTGCGTAGCCGTCCTCCGGGGTCGGCTCGCCCTTGGCCGCGGCGATCAACGAGTTGGCGAACCGGTCGATCTGGGCGCCGTGGTCGTTGAAGTAGTACTCGCGTACGACGTGGGCGCCCTGAGTGGCCAGCAGACGGCCGAGTGCGTCGCCGACGGCGGCCCAGCGGGTGCCGCCGATGTGGATGGGGCCGGTCGGGTTGGCGGAGACGAACTCGAGGTTGATCTTCTCGCCGGCGAAGGCGTTGGTGGAGCCGTACGACGCCCCGGCGGCGACGATCTGGGCGGCGACGGCACCCTGGGCCCCGGCGTCCACG
>JAOPWF010000791.1 GCA_025965815.1 Mycobacterium sp. | reverse complement strand
AATGCGCTGATCCTGAACCTCGCCCCGTCCGTCACGGTAGATGAGCGGATGGCTCTCATGTATGCGCTGAAACGGGCCATCGAGGCCGTGTTCCAGCTGGAGAGCAATGAACTTGCCGTCGAACCTCTTCCCAGCCACATCGGGGATCACGCGTGGTCGCGGCTGCTGTTCTTCGAGGCCGCCGAGGGCGGGGCGGGCGTTCTGCGGCGCCTGGCCACCGAGGACGGCCAGATGCGCCTCGTTGCGCGTAAGGCGTTGGAAATACTGCACTTTGACCCCGACACCGGCGCGGACCGGCACCGCGCCGAGCACGCCGTCGAGGACTGCGCGCAGGCCTGCTACGACTGCCTCCTGTCCTACAGCAACCAGTGGGACCACCAGCAACTCGACCGGCACAAGGTCACCGACCGTCTCCGGGATCTGATGCGCGCCGGCGTCGCCGTCGGCGCCGGTGGCGAAGAGCGCTCCGAGCAGCTGGCCCGGTTGAACAGCCAGAGCAACAGCCTCGAGCAGCGGTTCCTGGCGTTGCTCGAGGACAACGGTTACCGGCTGCCCGATGACGCCCAACAAGTGGTCGACGGCTACTACGTCCGACCTGACTTCGCCTACCACACAGGGGGTATGGACGTAGCGGTCTTCATCGACGGCCCCATCCACGACACCGACCATCAGCACGAGAAGGACGAGCAAGCCCGGATGAAACTGGAAAATGAGGCCGGCTGGATGGTGCTGCGGTTTCACCACACCGATGCCGACGCCGGCTGGCTGCAGACGATGGCGACCAACGCCGACGTGTTCGGTCCCGGGCGCTTCGACGCATGACAGTTGCCGAATACCCGGCCGGCACCCTGGTCCGGGCCCGAGGCCGTGACTGGCTGGTACTCCCGAGCGCACCGGACGGGCTGCTGCTGGCACGCCCCCTGGGTGGACGCGAAGACGAAACCACCGTCCTGCTACCCGAATTCGATGCGCCAACACCCGCAGTCTTTGACCCGCCCGCCGTCGACGACCGCGGCGACGCCACCCGGGCCCGGCTGCTTCGCGACGCTCTGCGCCTGTCCTTCCGCGCTACCGGCGGCCCCTTCCGTTCCTTCGGCAACCTGTCCGTGGCTCCCCGGAACTACCAGCTCGTGCCGCTGATGATGTCGGCGGGCCAAGACACCACGCGACTGCTCATCGCCGACGGCGTGGGCGTGGGCAAGACGATTGAAGCAGGACTGATCGCCGGGGAATTGCTCGCGACAGGCGACGCGCGGCGGCTGGCGGTGCTGTGCTCACCGCAACTGGCGCCGCAGTGGCGCGCCGAGTTACGCACCAAGTTCGGCATCAACGCGGAGCTCCTACTGCCCTCGACGGTCAACCGGCTGAAGGTGCCGTGGGGGTCCACGATCTACGAGCACTACCCCTACCTGATCATTTCCACCGATTTCATCAAACAACGCAGCCGCCGAGACGAGTTCGCGCTGCAGTGCCCCGAACTGGTGATCGTCGACGAGGCCCACACCTGCATCGCCCCCACCAACGCCTCCGGATCTTCGCAAGCTCATCTGCGCTACACGCTGCTGCGCAAGCTCGCCGACGACCCAAACCGGCATCTGCTGCTGCTCACCGCCACACCGCACAGCGGTGACGACGGCGCCTGGCAATCACTGATCGGACTGCTCGACAACCGTCTCGGTGAGCTCCCCGCCGACCTGTCCGGCCGCGACCGCGAAGATGACCGGAAACTCCTGGCCAAGTTCATGCTTCAGCGGCAACGCGCCGACATCCGCGAATACCTCCAGGAAGACACCCCGTTCCCGACCCGTGAAACAGCTGAAACCAGTTACAAACTCACCCCCGGCTACCGCACGCTGTTCGACGACGTGATGGCGTACGCGCGGCAACAGGTCACCGACCCCAGCCTCAACACCGTTCGCCAGCGGGTCCGCTGGTGGTCAGCCATCGCCCTACTGCGCTGCCTTGCCTCAAGCCCAGCCGCTGCGGAACAGACCCTGCTCAACCGGTCAGCCTTGACCACCACCGACTCCACCGACGACATCGACGCCCTGGCGGCACCACGGGTACTCGACACCGATCTCGACGACACCCTCGAAGGGCAAGACGCCACGCTTGGCGCGGACACCTCCGACCCCGAGACGTCCGGTAGCGCCACCCGATGGCGTTTACGCGAGCTGGCCGTCGCCGCAGCCGCGCTGAAGGGCCCGAAGACCGACGCCAAACTCAAGCAACTGATCACCCTGATCCAGGGACTGCTATCCGACGGATATCACCCCATCGTGTTCTGCCGCTACATCCCCACCGCCGACTATCTCGCCGAGCACCTGACGACAGCACTCACCAAGAAGAATCACGACCTGCGCATCGAGGCCGTCACCGGAACCCTGCCCCCCGAGGAACGCGAGATCCGCGTCAACGGACTGTCCGAACACGACGGCCCCCGCGTGCTGATCGCCACCGACTGCCTCTCCGAAGGCATCAACCTCCAGGACGGATTCACCGCGGTGGTGCACTACGACCTCGCGTGGAACCCCACCCGCCACGAACAGCGCGAGGGCCGGGTCGACCGCTTCGGTCAACGCGCCGACACGGTGCGCACCGTCACCTACTACGGCGAGGACAACGGCATCGACGGCATCGTGCTTCAGGTCCTCATCAAGCGCCACGAGAACATTCGCCGCAGCACCGGAGTCTCGGTTCCCATCCCGGTCGACTCGACCACCGTGATGAAAGCGATCTGGGAATCCCTGCTACTGCGCGGCACCGAGACCGACCAACTGACCTTCGACTTCGCGGACGCCACATCCGGGTCGCTCGCCGACGCGCTCGACGTGCAATGGATCGACGCTGCCGAACGGGAGAAAGCGTCCCGGTCACGGTTCCGGCAAGCCGGTCTGCAGCCCGACGCCGTCGCCGCAACACTCGCCGAGGTGCGCCGCTCGCTCGGTGGCCCGGCCGACGCCGAAACCTTCACCCGCAACGCGTTGTCACTGATGTCGGCCCAACTCACCGACACCGCAGACGGGTTCGTCGCGCGCATCGACACCGTGCCGCCCGCGGTCCGCGACCAGCTTCCACCGGCCAAGGACCACCGGTTGCACTTCCACGACTCATTTCCCGTGCCGACCGGGCACAGCGTCCTCGCCCGCACCGATCCCACCGTCGAAGCGCTGTCACGCTATGTGCTCGACGCAGCCCTCGACGCCGATCTCGATCCGATTCTGCGGCCCGCCCGGCGGGCCGGGGTGATGCGCTCGGCCGCGGTAAAGCAAGTCACCATTCTGCTGGTCGTCCGGTTCCGCCTCGAGATCACGCTGCCCGGATCGCGGGCCACCATCACCCAGGTGGCAGAAGACGCGCAGTTCGTCGCGTTCACCACCACCGGCGACGACCTCACCTGGCTCACGACAGAGCAGGTCGACGTGCTGCTCACCGTGCCGGCCACCGGCAACGTCGCCGACGCACTGGCCCGCACCCAACTCGACCGGGCGCTGGCCCGCCTCGACGTGGTCGGCAATCACCTCCAGGCCATCGGCGTCGAACGAGCAGACACCATCGTCGCCGATCACCGCGCTGTCCGGTCGGCCAGCAGAGCCGGCGGACGCACGGTCACCGCGGAACTCCTCCCCCCACCAGATGTGCTGGGCCTGTACGTATTTCTCCCCGAAATGAGTTCATCGTGAGCGGGCTGTCGGCGTTCCGGTCCGTTCACACCGTCGGCACCGTCCTCCCGAGCGAAGCCCTGATCCGCGCCAGCGATCTGCGCATGCCCGGCCAAAGCGCCACCGACTATCTTCTGCCGCC
>JAOPWF010000058.1 GCA_025965815.1 Mycobacterium sp. | reverse complement strand
GTTGAAGTAGCGGTTGTCGAACGTGTAGCGCACCGGCAGCCGGGTGATGTTGCTCGCAGGCAGTTCCTTCGGGTCGGTCTGCCACTGCTTGGCGGTGTAGTGCTTGATGAACGCCTCGTACAGTGGGCGCCCGACCAGGCTGATCGCCTTCTCCTCGAAGTTCTTCGCTTCGGCGGTCTCGATCTCGGCGGCTTGCTCCCGGATCAGCCTGCGGGCCTCGTCCGGCGTGAAGTACTTGCCGAAGAACTGCGACACCAGGCCCAGGCCCATCGGGAACTGGTAGGCCTGCCCGTTGTGCATTGCGAAGACGCGGTGCTGGTATCCGGTGAAGTCGGTGAACTGCCGCACGTAGTCCCACACCCGCTGATTGCTGGTGTGAAACAGGTGCGCGCCGTACTTGTGCACCTCGATGCCGGTCTGCGGTTCAGGCTCGGAGTAGGCGTTGCCGCCGATGTGTGGGCGTCGCTCGATGACGAGAACGCGCTTACCGAGCTGCGTCGCGACCCGCTCGGCGATCGTCAGGCCGAAGAATCCGGAACCGACGACGAAGAGATCGAAGCTGCCGGGTGTGTCGCTTTTCTGACCGTCTCCCGGAGTCTCTGCTGCTGTCATCGGCAGCTAGGGTATCCGACCGCGGCGATCCGACTCGCACCGCGACACCGGGGACGGCGGCTCGGATGTCGGGCGCCGTGTCCTCATTTTCTTCCCGCGCGGCCGGCGCGGGGTGTCCGCGGCCGCCTTAACGGACGAAGGTCGCGATTAGCTCACAATTCGGTCTCACCACTCTAGACACATATGTCACACCAGTACCATCGATCACGTCGGCAATGCCGGGCTGTTAATGACCGGTCTGCGAACGCCGACGCAGTAGTCACGTGCACGTACCGAACACACGTAGTCCACATTGAGGAGACTTCCGTGCCGAACCGACGCCGACGCAAGCTCTCGACAGCCATGAGCGCAGTCGCCGCCCTGGCAGTCGCAAGTCCAATTGCAGTTGTCGCTGTATCCGAGTTGTCCGCGAATGCCAATCCGGCGCCCCAACACCGCGAGTTCGTCGCGGCAGCCGTCGTCACCGACCTGCCGAACGAATTGATGTCCGCCCTGTCGCAGGGGCTGTCGCAGTTCGGCATCAACATGCCCCCGCTGCCGACAAGTCTCACCGGCGGATCGTCTGCGCCCGCTGCGCTGACGAGCCCGGGCCTGACCACTCCCGGGTTGACCACGCCGGGTCTCACCACACCCGGCCTGACCACGCCCGGGCTCACGACACCCGGGCTCACGACACCCGGGCTCACTTCGCCGGGCGTGAGCGTCCCGCCGGTGAGCGCGACCGCTCCGTCCCTGACGGACCCGGGGCTCACCAACCCGGCGCTGACCAGCCCGATCGGGGCCAACCCGGCGCTGACCAGCCCCATCGGGGCCACTCCGGGGCTGACCGCCCCGGGCGAGGTGCCGATCTCGGCACCGATCGGCCTTGGCCCCTCGGCGGGCACCTACCCGATCCTGGGTGATCCGTCGCTGGCGGCGGCACCGGCGAGCGGCGGTGGCGGCCTGATGAGCGATCTGGGCGGCGCCGCCTCTTCGCTCGGTATCAACCAAGTGATGGACCTGCTCAAGGGCGTCATGCCGATGATCATGTCCGCCGCCCAACCAGTTGCAGCGGCAGCGCCGGCCCCCGACGCCCCGGCGCTGCCACCGGTGCCGGCCAACCTCGGCCCCCAGTGATTCGGGGGACGTAGACCTGTCACCGAACGGCACCGCAGAAGCCGACTGAAGGCTCTGCGGTGCCGTTGCAGGCTTCTCCTTACACATTCGTCACTTAAGTACCGTGTCGAACCACTGGCAACAGCAGACTCATACGTAACATCGGTCCGTGCCATGCTGTCGCCCAGCGCCGTCGATCCTGCTCACCGCGATCGCGGCGACCATCCTGATACTGCCGTGGGCGATCGACGGCCTGCCCGACAGTGGCCCTGATCAGCGTCCCAGCTCCGCGGAAACCGGCCTGGCGCAACAGATTCTTAGTGGCATCGACGGCGGCGTCACGATCCGCGAGGTCAGCCAGGCCACCCCGTTCTCGATGGTGGCGCTGACCGCCGAAGACCTCACCGGCACGTCGGCGCAAGTCCGCGCCAAGCGGCCCGACGGCTCCTGGGGACCGTGGTACGACGCGGAGACGGTGGAATCGGACGGCAACGACCACGATGCAGTGGTCACGGGCCCGCGCGGCACGGAGCCGGTGTTCGTCGGCAACACCACCGCCGTCCAGATCGCGATCACCCGGCCCGCGGGCACACCCCCTCGACCGCCACCGACCAACGCGCCCACCAAAGGTGGCAAGCGCGACCTCGGCTACGTCCCGGCCACCGCGGAGCAGCCGTTCGGCCAGAACGTCAACGCCGTCCTGATCAGCCCGCCACAGGCGCCGGTCAACGTGCAGTGGACGCCGCCCGCGGCGGTCGCCGCGCCCGGTCAGCCGCCCCAAATCATCAACCGCGCGCAGTGGGGCGCCGACGAGTCCATGCGGTGCGGGAATCCGGTGTACAACAACACCGTTCGCGCCGGCGTGGTGCATCACACGGCGGGCAGCAACGAGTACTCGCCGGAAGACTCGGCGGCGATCGTGCGCGCGATCTACGCGTACCACACCAGGACGCTGGGCTGGTGCGACATCGCCTACAACGCGCTGGTGGACAAGTACGGCCAGGTGTTCGGGGACGGTTCGGGGGCATCACCAAGCCGGTGGAAGGCTCGCACACCGGCGGGTTCAACAAGAACACGTGGGCCGTC
>JAOPWF010000051.1 GCA_025965815.1 Mycobacterium sp. | reverse complement strand
CGACCTCCTTGGCCGACTTCAGCAGGGTCTCGGTGATCTTCTCGACGGCCTTCTCGATGCCGCGCTTGAGACCCAGCGGGTTGGCGCCGGCCGCAACGTTGCGCAGACCCTCGCGAACGAGCGCCTGAGCCAGCACGGTGGCGGTGGTGGTTCCGTCGCCCGCGACATCGTCGGTCTTCTTGGCAACTTCCTTGACCAGCTCAGCGCCGATCTTCTCGTAGGGATCCTCCAGCTCGATCTCCTTGGCGATGGAAACACCATCGTTGGTGATTGTGGGAGCGCCCCACTTCTTTTCCAGGACGACGTTGCGACCCTTGGGGCCCAACGTCACTCTTACCGCATCGGCGAGGGCGTTAAGTCCCCGCTCGAGGCCGCGACGGGCCTCTTCGTCATACGCAATTGTCTTAGCCATTGCGAAGTCTTTCCTCCGGATTGGGGGTGACACGTTCTGGGCCGGGCACAGTGCCCGCGACGGACGACCTCAGTTGTGTTTGGACTGTGGTCTCACCGGTCCCGACCTAGCACTCACTGGTCGCGAGTGCCAATGTCATTCTTAGCACTCGCCTATAGGGAGTGCAAGATTGCCCCGGAGGTCCGACGGGCTACTTCGGTGTCGCTCGGAGGCCGTCGACGACGACCGCGGTCAGCTGTTCGGCCAAGTCCGCGTTGTAGCTCTGCATCGCCTGACATCCGACCAGCAGCGCCTTCACTTCCGGCACACCGACGTCCGGTCGTGCAGTCCCGGTGCGCTGTGCGGCCCGCAGCAGGTCGCCGAGCAGGCCGAGGAACGCCTCTTCCGCCTCGGGCGCCACGGTGTTGATGTCGATCTCGAAACCCGCGAGGGCGTCGACGAGTCCGCGGTCGGTGCCCCACTCCATCACCATCGACCGCAGAAACGTGTAGAGCGCCTCGCCAGGGTCGCCGGACTCAAGAAGGGCATGGCCCTCGTCGACGATGCGCCGCAGCCGGTCCTCGACGACCGCCCGGAATAGCGCCTCCTTGGTGGGGAAATGCCGGTACACGGTGCCCGCGCCGACGCCGGCACGGCGGGCGATCTCGTCGATCGGGACCGACAGCCCTTCGGCGGCGAACGTCTCGTAGGCCACCTCGAGCACCCGGGCACGGTTGCGGGCCGCGTCGGCGCGCAGCGGCCGGTCGGGTTGAGCCATCTCACATCACCTCCGCCCGATCGCCGTTGACAAAACGGGGCGATCGTTCCGTATAGTCGGATCCAACCGGAGCCCTCGCCCCGTTTACATTCTAGTAAGGAGACACCCATGGCCAAGTGGACCACCGCCGACATTCCCGACCAGACGGGCCGCACCGCCGTCGTCACCGGCGCCAACACCGGTCTCGGCTTCGAAACCGCCGCCGCGCTCGCCGCGCACGGCGCCCAGGTCACGGTGGCCGTCCGCAACCTCGACAAGGGCAAAGACGCCGCCCAGAAGATCGTCGCGGCCAGCCCCGGCGCCGCCGTGACGCTGCAGGAACTCGACCTGACCTCGCTGGACTCCATCCGGGCCGCCGCCGAGGAACTGCGGTCCAAGCACGACGTGATCCACCTGCTGATCAACAACGCCGGCGTGATGTACACGCCGAAAGGAACAACCAAGGACGGTTTCGAACTGCAATTCGGCACCAACCACCTCGGCCACTTCGCGCTGACCGGCCTGCTGCTGGATCGCCTGCTGCCGGTACCTGGTTCGCGGGTGGTGACCGTCAGCAGCGTCGGGCACCGCATCCGCGCCGCCATCCACTTCGACGATCTGCAGTGGGAGCACAGCTACAGCAGGGTGGGGGCCTACGGGCAGTCGAAGCTGGCCAACCTGCTGTTCACCTACGAACTGCAACGCCGGCTGGCTTCCCACGGGACGACGATCGCCGCGGCCGCGCACCCCGGCGGCTCCAACACCGAACTGATGCGCAACATGCCACCGCTCCTGCGCGGCGGCGTCGCCGTGGTGGCTCCGTTGTTCCAGGGTGCCGACATGGGCGTACTGCCGACGCTGCGGGCCGCCACCGACCCCGCTGTGCTCGGCGGCCAGTACTACGGCCCCGACGGATTCGGGCAGCAGCGCGGATACCCGAAGCTGGTGGCCTCCAGCGACCAGTCGCACGACGCGGCCCTGCAGCGCCGACTGTGGGCGGTCTCCGAGGAGCTGACCGGGGTGGTGTATCCCATCGGCTGATGCGGCAGACTGCTGGGGATGTCACTCGTCGTACCGTCATACCCACCGCCCCGGTATACGCGCGACGATCCGGAGGTCAGCGCCTGGCTTCGCCGCGGTGACGAGCCGCCGGACTACGACTCGTTCGGTCTCATCAAATACCACTACCTCGCCAACCAGCAGGCCACCGGCGGCGACTACGGCCTGTACCGCGTCGACATCGCTCCGGCGGGGGGCGGACCAGGGCCGCACTTCCACCGCGCGATGTCGGAGGCGTTCTTCGTGCTGTCAGGCACGATGAGGATGTACGACGGCACCGACTGGATCGACGGCAATCAGGGCGACTTCCTTTACGTGCCGCCGGGCGGCATCCACGGTTTCCGCAACGAGGCCGACACGCCCGCGTCGATCTTGATGCTGTTTGCTCCTGGCGCGCCGCGCGAGGCCTACTTCGAGGGCTTCGCCCAGCTGGCCGACCTGACCGACGATGAACGCCGAGAGTGGTTCATCAAGAACGACAACTTCTTCATCGAGTGACGCGCCCGACACGTCCTGGCGAGATGCGCAGACGTAACACCTTGGCTTAGACTGCACCTCGACCAGATAGGAGTCTTCGGGTGCGGGCTGGTGAAGCGCCCAGCACCCAGACTTTGCGGGGCTGGCAACGTCGGGCTTTGGTGCGGTATCTGACCACCAAGCCGCGGGATTTTCTGGCTGTCGCAACCCCGGGCTCGGGTAAGACGGCGTTTGCCTTGCGTGTCGCCGCAGAACTGCTGGCCGAAGGCGTCGTGCAGAAGATCACCGTCGTCGTGCCCACCGAGCACCTGAAGGTCCAGTGGGCGCTGGCCGCCGCGGCCGTGGGCATCGCGCTGGATCCCCGGTTCAGCAATTCCGCCGCAATGACGTCCGCGGAGTACCACGGTGTCGTCGTCACCTACGCCCAGGTCGCCAGCCATCCGACCCGCCACCGGGTGCGCACCGAGAACCACAAGACGCTGGTGATCTTCGACGAGATCCACCACGGCGGTGACGCCAAGAGTTGGGGCGAGGCGATCCGCGAGGCATTCGACGATGCGACGCGACGGCTGGCGCTGACCGGTACACCGTTCCGCAGCGACGACGCCGCCATCCCGTTCGTCACCTACGCACCCGACGCTGACGGGCTGATGCGCTCGGAGGCCGACCACACCTACGGCTACTCCGAGGCGCTCGCCGACGGCGTGGTTCGGCCGGTGGTGTTCCTGGCCTACTCGGGCGAAGCCCGCTGGCGCGACAGCGCGGGTGAGGAGCACGCCGCCCGGCTCGGTGAGCCGCTCAGCGCCGAGCAGACCAGCCGGGCGTGGCGGACGGTGCTCGACCCCAACGGCGAGTGGATACCGGCGGTGCTACAGGCCGCCGACACCCGGCTGCGACAGCTGCGCGCCAACGGCGTCCACGACGCCGGCGGCATGGTCATCGCCTCCGATCAGGCCGCCGCCCGCACGTACGCGTCGGTGCTCGAGGCGCTCACCGGCGAGGCTCCGGCGGTGGTGCTGTCCGACGATCCCGGATCCTCGGACCGCATCAGCGCATTCGCGCGCGGAACCAGCCCGTGGATCGTCGCCGTCCGGATGGTCTCCGAGGGCGTCGACGTGCCACGGCTGGCAGTCGGCGTGTACGCCACGAGCGCATCGACACCGTTGTTCTTCGCCCAGGCCATCGGCCGGTTCGTGCGGTCCCGTCAGCCGGGCGAGACGGCCAGCATCTTCCTGCCGTCGGTGCCGACGTTGCTGCAGCTGGCCAGCGAGCTGGAGGCGCAGCGCAATCACGTGCTCGGCAAGCCGCATCGCGAATCGCTGGGCGACGAGGAACTCATCGAGCGGCGCCGATCCGAGCCGACCGACGAGGACACCGGCTTCGTCGCGCTGGGCGCCGACGCCGAACTGGACCAGGTCATTTTCGACGGCTCCTCGTTCGGCACCGCCACACCGGCCGGCAGCGCGGAAGAGGCGGACTACCTGGGCATCCCGGGACTGCTGGACTCCGATCAGATGCGCGACCTGCTGCGCCGACGCCAAGACGAGCAGCTGCAACGGCGCACGGTGAATGGGCCCGACGTCGCGCCGCCGACGACACACGGGCAGATCCGCGAACTGCGCCGCGAACTCAACGCGTTGGTGTCGGCAGCGCATCACCGCACTGGTAAGCCGCACGGCTGGATTCACAACGAACTGCGCCGGGTATGCGGCGGCCCGCCGGTGGCCGCGGCCTCGTCCGTGCAGCTTCAGGCCCGCATCGAGGCGGTCCGGAGTCTGCGCTAGGAGAGCCCCAGCAGCTCCGGCAGGTCCGCCACCGAGTCGATCACGTGGTTCGGCTGCATAGCGAATTCGTCTGCGGCCCAACGGTCCAGCGTGTCCTGGCGGAACTTGCCGGTGCGCACCAGCACACCGGTCATCCCGACCACCTGGGCGGCCAGCACGTCGTTGTTGAGGTCGTCGCCGATCATGTACATCTCGTCGGGGTCGACGCCGAGCCTGCCGGCGGCAGCGAGGAATCCTGCCGGCGCGGGCTTGCCGACGGCGGTGGCCTTGCGGCCCGATGTCTCCTCCATGCCGATCAGGTACATGCCGGTGTCGATACGCAGTCCTTCGGTGGTGTTCCATGACGTGCTGCGGTGCATGGCGACCACCGGCACGCCCTGCGCCATCCTGTCGTAGACCCGGCTCAGGGTGGTGTGGTCGTACTCGGGTCCGGCGCCGCCCAGCAGCACCACGTCCGGGGTGTCGGGGATGGTGCCCGCGCTGAAGGCGCCCGAGTCGACGATCTCAATACCCGGCATGTCCTCGGCGATCTGGCCGCTGTTGACCAGAAAGCACCGGGCGTCGGGGTAGCGGCTACGGACGAAGTCGGCCGTCAACACCGCCGCGGTGATGACCTCGTCGGGGTGCACATCCATCCCGGCCGCGATCAACTTGTCGGAGATCTGCTGGCGGGTGCGCGCGGTGGTGTTGGTCAGGTAGGACCGCGCAATCTGGTTGTCCGCCAGCACTTGCAGCGTTCCGGCCGCACCGTCGATGGGCTCCCACGAAGTCGTGAGGACGCCATCGATGTCGAACAGCACTCCACCGACCGCCATGGTGCGACAGTAAACCGCCGAGGTGGCGGCGCAACTTGGCACAGTTGGTCCGGCGGGCTGGAGCGAAGCGTCCGGGGATCTACCTGTGCGCCCATTCACTGTCGGCCACCCACGGCGACGCGGTCCCCGCGATCGACCACGCCAACTCCGCCGGAACGTCGATCACCTGATAGCGCTTGGTGCCCGCGGCGGTGGCCGCGACCAGGGTGGCCACGCCCACGCGGCGCTGGAACAGGGTCTGGCGCACCGTCCAGCCGATGATCCCGGCGGCGGCGATGCAGTCGCGCCGGCGCTCCAGACTGCCCGCCCGGGCGACCAGCCACCGGCCGTCGACCCGGTGCCCCAGCGACCGCACCCGGTCCGCGGCCAACAGGGCACAGCACACCGTGAGCATCACCCAGACCGGCCACAGCCACCCCGGCACACCCGCCGTCAGCGCGACCGCGACCACCGCGACGAGGAGCACCACGGGCAGCACCAGGGCGCGAGTCCAGCGCCTGCGGGCCGCCGACGGACCGTGAGCGCGCAACGGTCCGCGGACCGCGTCGTTGTTCGAGATCAACTCGGCGAGCACCGTCTGCGCGGTGTCCGCCGGGCACGGCGGCAGCAGCAGCGAGGCCTCACCCGCACCGTTGACCCCGGTCATCACGGCGTCCAGGCGGGCGCCGCCGAGCGTGCGCACCAGCAGCGCCTCGCGCAGTGTCCCGCCGCGCAGCCGTCGCATGTCGAAGGTGTGCTCGCGCACCCGCAGCAGGCCGTGCCGCAGATGCAGCACGTCCGCTCCGCCGATCCGCGAGCGCCGCAGTTCCAGGTTTCCGTAGGTCAGCAAGGAGCGGAGCACCGCAAGCACCACCGACGCCAGCACCACGACCACCGCCGCCACGGCCACACTGGCGGCCACCCCGAACCGCTCCGCCGTGTCCAGTCCAGACTGCGCTGCCCTCGAATTCTGTAGCGCCACAACGATACCCGACTGGTATCCCAACCCGACTGCGGCCAGGATCATCGCCAGGCCGGTGACGCTCACCGGACTGTACCGCAGCCAGGACGGCTGCCAGCGCGCCAGCAGTTGCCCCGCGGGTTCGGGGTCGTACGGAGCGTCGTCGGCTGTTGGGGCAGCCGCGCCAGCCAGCAGTACCGACCGCAGCCGCGGCACCTGCTCCGCCTCGACCGCATCGAGCACGAACTCGCCCTCGCGCTTGGCCTCCTGGCCGGTACTGACCCGCAAGACGGTGAGGCCGAGCAGCCGGTGCAGCAGCCGGGCGTCGGTCTCCACCGCGCGGATCCGGTTGCGCGGCACCGAGAGCACCTTGCGGTGCAGCACACCGGTGCGCAGCGCGACGTTCTCCGAGTCGATGCGGTAGCTGGTGGTGAACCACCGGGCAAGGCCGAACGCCACCAGCAGCCCTAGCGCACCCAACGACCACACCGGGTTGCCGGTCGCCGAGCCAAGCACGAACGATCCGATCAGCAGCGGCAGCTGGCGCAGCACCTCGTGCACCGGATGCACGAGCAGCATCCGCGGGCTGAGCCGCTGCCAGACGTCGACCGGGACGGCCGGCGGGGCCGAGGTCACGTGGCGTCCTCCGTGCCGATCGCGGCGATGTCGGTCAGCCGGGCCGCGATGTCGTCGGCGACCGCGGAGTCCAGCGCGATGATGCGCACCGCGCCTGCCGACGAGGCGGTGGTGACCGTAACGTTGGCCAGCCCGAACACCCGGTCCAGCGGCCCGCGGTAGGTGTCGACGGTCTGCACCCGCGAGATCGGCGCTATCCGCCGTTCCTGCACCAGCCACCCAGAGCGGGTGAACACGGCCTGCGGGCTGATATCCCATCGGTGCACGCGATAGCGCCACAGCGGGACGATCGCGACGAACATGACCGCGCCCAG
>JAOPWF010000804.1 GCA_025965815.1 Mycobacterium sp. | reverse complement strand
GACGGCCGCCCCCGCCGCAGCGGCGTCGGTGACGTCGAGGGGAAACGTACGGACCTGCTCGCCGTATTCGCCGACCACGGATTGCAACTGATCGGTGTCGCGGGCGGTGGCGATCACCTTGTCGCCGCGCGCGAGCGCCGCGCGCACCAGCGCCGCCCCGAACCCGCGGGAACTTCCGGTGATCAACCACACCTTCGTTGCCATGTGCCCTCCTCAGTTGACGTTTCGGATGGTGCCGCCGTCGACGCGCAGGGTGGCACCGCTGAGGTAGTCGCCGTCGATACTCGCCAGGTAGACGACGGCCGCGCCGATCTCCTCCGGCCGCCCGAACCGGCCGGTCAAGCCCATGTCCACCGCGTCCTCCCTGTCTAGCCGTAGAGCTATATCTACGACTGTAGACCTCGTCTGCCGGTACATCTACATTCGTAGATATGAATGCATCGCAGCCACCCGCCAAGCGCGGCCGCAACGCCGCGGCGACCCGGGCGGCGATCCTCGATTCCGCGCTGCGCGCGTTCGCGCGTTCGGGCTACGACGGCGTCGGTGTGCGCGAGATCGCGCGCGCTGCCGGAGTCACCGCGATGCTGGTCAACCGCTACTTCGGCTCCAAGGAGCAGCTGTTCGCCGAGGCCGTGGACGTGTCGTTCGCACCGCCGACCGTGACCGCCAGGGACCGCGAGGACACCGACACCCTGGCCCACGACGCCGCCACCAACCTGGTGGGCCGAACCGCTCCCGACGCCGAAGAACTGGACCCGTTCCTCATCATGCTGAAGTCCGTCTCCAACCCCCGCGCCGCCGAGATTATCCGTGACGCCATCGCCCGGCATGCCGGACGCCGTCTTGCCGATCAACTCCCGGAGCAAGGGCAGGCGGCCCGCAGCGAGCTCATGCTGTCGGTCATCGCGGGCGTGTGGTTGATGCGCCGGGTGATCAAAACCCCCGCGCTGGACGGCGCGGACCCCGAGCAGCTGGCCAAAGCCGTCGAAGCGGTGTTCGGCTCGATCATCGAAACGCCGCTGAGCGGCTAATGGCATGATGACCCGCATGCCTGACCTCAGCCGTCGCGCGGTTCTGCGTCTCGGTGCCGGCGCGGCTGCCGGCGCGGCGGGCGCCTACACCCTGGGCACCCTGCTCGATCCGCGCCCGTCCGTGGCGGCCCCGCCGGTGTCGATGACCGGAGTCGGAACCCCGATGGCCCCCCTGGCGCCACCGGCGCCGCTGGAGCCGGCGCCTGCCGCCGCGGCGTCCACGTACGTCAACGGTTCGTTCATCTCGGCGGCCCGCGGCGGTGTCGCGACGAACTGGGCGATCGCGCGACCGCCTGGGCAGACCACCTCGCTGCGACCGGTCATCGCGTTGCACGGCAAGGGGGCTGACGCATCGAGCGTGATGGCCGGCGGCGTCGAGCAGGGCCTCGCGCAGGCGGTAGCCGCGGGACTACCGCCGTTCGCCGTGGTCGCGGTGGACGGTGGCGGAAGCTACTGGCACAAAAGGGCTTCCGGTGAGGACGCCGGCGCCATGGTGCTCGACGAGCTGATCCCGATGCTCGGCAGCCAGGGACTCGACACCTCGCGGGTCGGCTTCCTCGGCTGGTCGATGGGCGGCTACGGCGCGCTGTTGCTCGGCGCCAGGCTCGGCCCCGCGCGCACCGCCGCGATATGTGCCGTGAGCCCCGCGCTGTGGGTGTCGTCGGGTGCGACGGCGCCGGGCGCGTTCGACGGCGCCGACGATTTCGCGGCTAACACCGTCTTCGGCCTGCCTGCGCTGCGCTCCATCCCGATCCGGGTCGACTGTGGCAATGGCGACCCGTTCTACTCGGCGACGCAACAGTTCATCGCCCAGCTGCCGAACCCGCCGTCGGGAGGGTTCTCCCCCGGCGGCCACGACGGAGCGTTCTGGAGCTCGCAACTGCCCGCCGAGCTGACCTGGATGGCCCCGCTGCTGACGGCTTAGTAACTCAAGCCGATCTTGCCTTCCGCAGCCGCCAGGCCGATGTCGGTGCGGAAGTGGCTGCCCGGCAACCGAATCGACTCCATCGTCGCGTATGCGGCGGTGCGGGCGGCGTTCAGGTCGGGTCCGGTGCCGACCACCGACAGCACGCGGCCTCCGGAGGACACGATGGCCCCGTCGTCGCGACGGGCGGTGCCAGCGTGCAGCACCCCACCCGACTCGGCGCCCGTGACGACGTCGCCCACCCGCGGACGGCCGGGGTAGTTCTCCGCGGCGAGCACCACGGCCACCGCGGCGCCGCCCTGCCAGTGCAGGTCACCAAAGTCGGCCAGCTCGCCGGTGGCCGCCGCGTACAGCAGTTGCCCGAGCGGGGATTCCAGCAGCGCCAGCACCGCCTGTGTCTCGGGGTCGCCGAAACGGCAGTTGAACTCCACCACCGCAGGTCCCGACGACGTCATGGCCAGCCCGGCATACAGCAGGCCGTTAAACGGGCTGCCACGCCGAACCAGTTCGGCCGCAACGGGTTCGACTATCTCGCTGACAATCTGACCGGTGACCTCGTCTGGCAGCCACGGCAACGGCGAGTAGGCGCCCATGCCACCGGTGTTGGGCCCCGAATCATTGTCGCCGACCCGCTTGAAGTCCTGCGCCGGCAGCAGCGGCACCACGGTTTCGCCTTCGACAACACAGAACAGTGACACCTCCGGGCCGTCCAGAAACGACTCAAGCAGCACCGGATGCCCGGCGTCCAGCAGGCTGGCGGCGTGGGCGCGCGCGACGTCCCGGTCGGCGGTGACCACCACGCCCTTGCCCGCGGCCAGGCCGTCGTCCTTCACCACCCAGGCCGGATCTCCCGAGCGCTGACCGAACCGGTCCAGCGCGGCGTCCAGGTGCGCGGGATTGTCGACGATCTCGCTGGTCGCGGTCCGCACCCCCGCGGCGTCCATCACGTCCTTGGCGAACGCCTTGGATCCCTCGATGCGCGCCGCGTCCCGGGACGGGCCGAAGCAGGCGATCCCGGCGGCACGCACCGCGTCGGCGACACCCAGCACCAGCGGTACTTCGGGACCGATCACGACCAGGTCGGCACCGACCTGCCGGGCCAGCCTGACCACGTCCTCACCGGAGGTGACGTCGACATCGTGCTGGTCGGCTATCGCCGCGGTGCCGGCGTTGCCGGGTGCTATCGCCAGCCCCTCGACCTGTGGGTCTTTGCGCAGTGCCAGCAGCAGCGCGTGTTC
Source organism: Mycobacterium sp. (assembly GCA_025965815.1). GTDB lineage: Bacteria > Actinomycetota > Actinomycetes > Mycobacteriales > Mycobacteriaceae > Mycobacterium. The sequence goes on along the minus strand of JAOPWF010000804.1, from coordinate 6,301 downwards.
ACGGGCACCAGATCCGATCACGAGGACGCGCACGAAATGTCACCCTATCGGGCGGGGGGACCCTCACACCACGGTGAGCGGCAACGATCGTCTCGACTCGAACTCGAACGTCGAACCGCCGCTCACCTTCGCGACCGAGACCTCCGGGAATTCTTTCGCCGCGGATTCGGTGCGGATCACTTCGGCGGTCCAGTCCACATCGGTGCCGCCGACCCGGACATCCAGGTACGGGTCGACCGCCGCGACGATGGCCTGCAGTGGTTGGTAGGCCGCCGGCGAGCACAGTGCGATCCAGGCCCCGTCGTCGTGCGCCGCAGACCGGTGCACATGCAGCCGCTCGTCGATCTCGGCGGAGACGTACGCGGCGGGATTGAGCAGTGGATGCAACTCCAGGACCCGCAGCGCCCCCGCCACGTCTTTGGGCAGTGCCAGCGCGTGGTGGATCCGCTCCGCGGCCAGGCCGGCGAGTCCGACGAGTTGGCGGGTGGCGATGGAGTCGGCCAGCTCGGCATCGCCTTCCGCACGTGCCCGCACGGCGATCAGGAATGACAGGTTGAGCAGGTGCATCTGCAGGCAGACCTCGTCGGCGATGCGGACCAGCGCCGAATGCGAGAACGCCCCGAAGTCGACGTCGGAGAGCAGCGGGCCCGAGTAGTCGGCCATACCCTCTTGCGTGCGGTCGATCGCGTCGAGTTCCACACCGGCGGCGAGGCTTCGCCGCACGATGTCCAGCGCGGGAATGCCGGCCACCGGTGGATAGGACACGTCGATGATGACCCTCCACGCGCAGTGCGGAGGCCGGTCGGACGGCACGCGTGGCGGACGGTAGATGGGGCGCACCTGTGCGCGCGCATTGGTGGCGACCGCGGTGGCGTCGAACGTGGGATCCTCGATGTCGTGGCACATGCCGCGGACGTATTCCTCGCCCATCGGCTCCACGTCGAGCAGCGCTCCGCAATGGTCGAGATGGAATTGGCCGTGCCAACGATCGTGCACCGTATAGCGGAAGTCCATGAACTGGGGCGGAGCACCGATGTCGAGTTGCAGCCCCTTGAAGATGGTGATGACGTCGTCACCCTCGTAACCCAACGCCTGCTGCATCCGCTTGGTGTAGATCGGACTCGATCCGGCCCACTCCTCGATCGCGATCTGGAGCATCCCTTCGCGACCGAAAGACTGGATACACCAAGCCATTCCGGAGCGATCGATCATCTGCCCGATCAGCAGCAGCTCGGGCACCAGGGTGGCCAGCTCGTCGCGTGACAGCAAGGCGTAACGGCTAGCCATGGGGCTTGCCCGCCTCTTTGGCGAGCACTTCCGCCGCGGCGGCCTTCTTGTCACCGGCGGTGCCGCCGTCGGCGGCTTTCTTGCGCTTGCCCAGTACCCGCTCGATGACGCTGTTGAGCCTCGACCCCAACGGGAAGCCGACGTAGTGCGTGATGAAAATCGCGATTTCGCGGAGTTCTTCTTTGGTCAACTCTTCGTTGTGCAGCGCCGCGTTGACCTGGATCTCCAGCAGGTCGTCCTGACCCTGCGCGGTCAACACCGCGAGCAACATCAGGCGCCGGTCGCGCATGCCGAGTTCGGGGCGGGTCCATATGCTGCCGAAGAGGTGGTCGACCGTGAGGGCGAAGTAGTCGCCCGGCAGGTCCGGCATCTCCCAGCCGTAGACCTCGTTCATCTTCTGCAGGCCTTTGCGACGCAGTTCGTCCATCGTCACTCCTTCGTGGTCGATGCGTTGTGCGGAACACCCAGGCCTGCCGCCAGGGTCTTCAGCGCCACCTCCGCGAGCGGGAGTTCGACGCCGACGGCCTCACCTAACGCCAGGGCCAGGCTCAGGTCCTTCTCGCCGAGCCCGCGGGTGTGGATGAACAGCTGATAGAGGAAGTTGTCCGGCTGCAGGGGCGCCATATCCTCGCGGACGATGATCGCGCCTGGGCCGCCGGTGAGGGCGTCGGTGTGCCGCACCACCCGGCCCAGCTGCTGCAGATCCAGGCCTGACTGCTCGGCCAGCTTCATCGCCTCGCACGCGGCCGCATAGGCGGTGAACGTCAACATATTGCGCGCCAGCTTCATTCGCGTTCCGGCACCCGGTTCGCCGGCGTGAATCACCAGGGACGCCCATTGCTTGAACGCCGGCTTGATGCGCTCGTACACCTCGCGGTCGGCACCCACCATGGTGGCCAGCTCGCCCTTCTGGGCCGCACCCCCGCCACCGCTGACCGGCGCGTCGACTACGTGAATGCCCTGGGGCTTGAGTTCGCGGGCAAGTTCCACGGCTGTGGTGTCGCTGATCGTGGAGTGGATCGCGATCACAGTGTCGGGCTTGGCGTGTGCGGCCAACTCGGCGACCACTTCGCGCACCTGCTCGTCGTTGAGCACGGTGACGCTGATGATGTCGGCGGCAGCCACGTCGGCCACGCTGTCGGCGAGCGTCGCTCCCACTTCGGCCAGCGGTGTCATGGCCTCGGCGCGCACGTCGAAAACCGTGACGCCGCCTGGCCATTCGACGAGACGCTTGGCCATGGGCGCACCCATGTTGCCCAGCCCGATGTAACCCAGCTGCACTTCTTCCGTCATCGTCAAGCCTTTCTCAGGACCGGGTGATCTGTCCGCCGTCGACATTGAATATCTGACCAGTGATCCACGATGCCGAATCCGACAGCAGGAACAGGCACATTCCGACCAGATCCTCCGGCGTACCCATCCGGGATAGAGGCAGTACCTTGACCATGTCCGCAACGATCTCGCCGGGGGTGACGGTCCGGTTGGCCTCGGTGTCGATGGGCCCGGGCGCGATGGCGTTGATCCGGATCTTCTGTCCGCCCAGTTCGGTGGCCAACTGCTGGGTGAGGCCGTTGACGCCGACCTTCGCCAGCCCGTAGAAGCCGGAGTACAGCCACGCCGCGGTCGACGACTGGTTGACGATCGCACCGCCACCGCGCCTGCGCATGTGCTTGTAGACCGCGCGGGTGCACACCAGGGCGCCGTCCATGTTCACGCTCATGAACTTCTTGTAGTAGTCGAACGGCACCGTCAGCAGCATGTCCAGCTTCATCGTCCCGAAGATCGCGGCATTGTTGACCAGGTAGTCGATGCCACCGAACTCGGCCACCGCACGGTCGGCCATCGCCGTCGCCGAATCGGGATCGGACACATCGACTTCGGCGAAGATCGCGGCGCCGCCGTCGGCGACGATCTGCTTGGCGACCCCCTCACCGGCCTCAGCGTTGATGTCGGCGACCACCACCGATGCGCCCTCGCGACCCAGCGCCTGCGCGTAGGCCTGCCCGATGCCCTGGGCGGCCCCGGTGACGATGGCCACCTTCCCGTCGAACTGACCCATGTGCAGCCTTTCCCTAGTTCACAGCCCAGCCTAATTAACCGAGGATGCAATGAGTTTCGTCTCGAGATACTCCTCGAAACCCGCAACGCCCATTTCCCGGCCGTTGCCGGACTGCTTGTATCCACCGAACGGTGCGTCGGCCGAATACCAGACGCCGCCGTTGACGTTGACCGTGCCGACCCGCAGGCGTGCCGCAACCGCGGCAGCCCGCTCGGGATCGCCGCCGAACACCGTGCCGCTCAACCCATACGGGGAGTCGTTGGCGATGCGGACCGCGTCGTCGTCGCCGTCGTGGGCCAGCACGACCAGCACCGGCCCGAAGATCTCCTCCCGGGCAGCCTTGGACTCGTTGGTCAGCCCGGCAACCACCGTCGGATCGATGAAGAAACCTGTCGCCCTGTCCGCCGGACGTCCGCCGCCGCACGCGAACGAACCGCCGTCGGCGATCGCGGAATCCAGGTACGACTGCACCCGGTCTCGTTGGCGCTCAGAGATGAGCGGTCCGCAGTAGGTGCCCGGATCGGTCGGGTCGCCGGCCTTCAGTGACCCCATGGTCTTGGCGGCGGCGGCGACCGCGTCATCGTAGTGGGCGCGCGGCACCACCAGGCGCGTCGTGATCGCGCAACCCTGTCCCGCATGCATGGCCACCGTGAACGCTGCGACTGAGGCGGCGCCCGCCAGGTCGGCGTCGTCAAGTACCAGGAACGCCGACTTTCCGCCCAGCTCCAGGAACACTCTCTTGATGGTGGGCGCGGCGGCGGCCATCACCGCGCGACCGGTGGCGGTCGACCCGGTGAACGAGATCAGGTCGACCCGCTCGTCGGTGGCCAGCTGTGCGCCCAGGCTGTGGTCACTGGACGTGACTATGTTGACCACGCCGGGCGGGAAGTCGGTGTGCTGCGCGATGATCTGCCCAACGGCAGCCGCGCACCACGGTGTGTCGGGCGCGGGCTTGAGGACGACTGTGTTGCCCGCAGCCAGCGCGGGACCCAGCTTGGCTAAGTTGATCTGATGCGGGAAGTTCCACGGTGTGATCGCGCCGACGACGCCGACCGCCTCGCGGACGATGGTGCGCTGGGTCGGAATGCCCATTGGCGATGCCACGCCGAGGTCCTGGTTCCAGTCGTAGGACTCGGCGGTATCTGCGGCGAACGTCAGATCATTGATCGGGCCTTCCAGCTGCGCGGTCGACGTGAGCGCCACCGGTGCCCCGACCTCGGAAACCGTGATCTCCCGCAACTCTTCGATGTGGTCGAGCAGCACGTCGCGCAGCTGGCGTATGCACCCCACCCGCTGTTCGGCGTTGCCTGACCAGTCGGTGTCGTCGAAGGCCCGTCGCGCGGCCTCGATCGCCCGGTCCATGTCGTCGGCGTTGGCATCGGCGGCGGTGCCGAGCACTTCTTCGGTCGCCGGATTGATGGTAGTGAAGGTCCCGCCACCACCGGGGACGAGCTTGCCGTCGATCAACAGGTGGCTCTCGCGGTTGGCCAGCAATGCCATTGAAGCTCCCGATCAGGTTTCTGGACATCTGTCCGGCTTCGGTCATCCGAACCATAGCCTCAGAGCGACGCGCGGTGCAAGAGCCGGTCGCTTCGCCGCCGTGGCTGGCGCTGAACGATACGGATTGACAGCGATTTTGACCGCAAGACTTGCCTGTCGTCCTGCTTGTCCGATAACTTGGACATGTGTCCAGTGATGCAGTGGTGGCGATCACACCCGCGACCAGCCCAGAACCTGGAGACGCACCGCGCAATCGCCGGCAGGAGGAAACCTTCCGCAAGGTGCTCGCCGCGGGCGTCGAAATGCTGCGGGAGTCGTCCTACGCCGACCTGACCGTCCGCGCGGTCGCCGCGCGCGCCAAGGTGGCACCGGCGACCGCCTATACCTACTTCTCGTCGAAGAATCACCTGATCGCGGAGGTCTACCTGGACCTCGTCAAGCAGGTGCCGTACTTCACCGACGTCAACGACAGCCTGCCGACCCGGGTAGAGAAGGCGCTGCGACATCTTGTCCTTGTGGTCGCCGATGAGCCGGAGGTCGCCGCCGCGTGCACGACAGCGCTACTCGGCGGCACCGACCCTGCCGTGCGCAAGGTCCGCGACCGCATCGGCGCGGAGATCCATCGCCGGATCACCTCGGCGATCGGCCCCGACGCCGACCCGCGCACGGTGTCGGCGCTGGAGATGACCTTCTTCGGCGCCCTGGTCCATGCCGGCAGCGGCTACCTCACCTACCGCCAGATCGCCGACCGGCTGGCCTACGCGGTCGGACTGATTCTGGGAGAACAGCCATGACCCTGCACACCGGCGATCTCGTGTTGGACCCTTATGACTACGACTTCCACGAGGATCCCTACCCGTACTACCAGCGGCTACGCGACGAGGCTCCGCTGTACCGCAACGACGGACTGAAGTTCTGGGCGTTGTCGCGACACCGCGACGTGCTGCAGGGCTTCCGCAACAGCACCGAGCTGTCGAACATCAACGGGGTGTCGCTGGACCCGGTGTCGTTCAACGAGCACGCCTACCGGGTGATGTCGATCCTCGCTATGGACGACCCCGGCCATCTCCGGTTACGCACCCTGGTGTCGAAGGGCTTCACTCCCCGCCGGATTCGTGAGCTGGAGCCGCGGGTGCTGGAACTGGCCCGCACCCACCTGGACACCGCCATGCAATCGGAGAGCTTCGACTTCGTCGCCGAATTCGCCGGAAAACTGCCGATGGACGTCATCTCCGAACTGGCAGGTGTGCCCCAGCAGGACCGGGTGCACATCCGGGCGCTGGCCGACCAGGTGCTGCACCGCGAGGACGGTGTCGCCGACGTACCGGCGTCGGCGATGCAGGCGTCGGTCGAGCTGATGACCTACTACGTCGACCTGATCAAGGAATGCCGGGCCAACCCGGGCGACAACCTGGCAACGGCGCTGCTGGAGGCCGAGATCGACGGCGACCGGCT
>JAOPWF010000802.1 GCA_025965815.1 Mycobacterium sp. | reverse complement strand
ACGCCGCGGAGCCGATTCGCCGACCTGCTGATCGCCGCGACCGCACACGCCAGTCATCTCGATCTCTACACCCGAAACGCCGATGATTTCACTGGACTGGAGAAACTCGTCCGCGTCGTCGCCATCTGACAAGCAGTCCCGTGCAGTGGGCCAGTCGCCACAACATGCGTCTCGGATCTCGAGTCCTACAGCGCACCAAACGAATCCGCAACCAGGCGCCGCCGCCGAGAAGAGGGACTAGATTCTGCAACTGACGCAATACGACGGCGTTACCGGGTACAGCAGCGCACGTGGACCAGATCCCGTGGACAAAATCCGAGCCCAGACCTTGCTGCGGCATCCGAAGTCATGCGACGAACTCGACTTCCACCGATAGATATTCGGCAATGCTGTGCGCTGCCGGCCAGTTGCCGGCGCGCACTGCCTGGGCGAGGTCATCGACTAATGTGCTCTCGGCCCCTAGCTCAGCCAGCCATGCGGATACTGTGGCCGCAATCCGATCTCCGGGTACGTATGCCATTCGTCCGCGACGAAGCCGATCAGTCACGCGGTAGAGCGCCATCTCTTCTTGCTCTCTCGGGTGTCCGTTGAGACGGCGCCAGATCCGCGGCAGTTGACTCGACGGATGGGGGTACTTGGTGCGCCGCTGTTTAAGTTGAGTGCCCACCGTTGCCTCCTAGTCCCGCCGATGCATTAGCTCGTATGTCTATGACACCGCCGTCGACGCAGCCTGAGCGTCTCAATATGAGTCGGGTGAGCGCGGAACCGGGCACTGCTGCTGCGTTGCCGGGCACCGTCGGTGGCCAAGGATGTCTCAGATTGGCGTAACGAGCCCGTAGCCGGCGAAGTACGTGCCTTGGGCTCGTTTCCATCCGTGCAACCGTTGCGGCTTAGGACATTTGAGAACAGGGAGGCAGCGAGGGGAACCTCGCATCTTCGACTCCACCGTTCTCGAATTGCACACTCAGGCCGAAGTCAGTGACGCGAACTTACGGCGCCGCGGACCTTCTGGTGGGTGGATCGCGGCGCCGTACGGCGCGCGTGTTGACACGGTTCCGCTGGGTTCGGATAAATTCGCCCGCGGTTCTATTCTCAAGTCGCCGCGGCGAACTCGAGCCGCCTCAGTAGATGTTGGACGGGCGGATCATGCCCTCGGCGAGATCACCGAAACCGGGCGCGACGATGGCGCCGGGATTGCCGATGACTTCCTCGACAATCGCAGTTTCGGTTGTGATGAGCAGCGCTGCGATCGACGCGGCGCTTTCCAGCGCTGCACGGGTCACCTTGAGGGGGTCGATGACCTCCTCGTCGAACATGTCGCCGTACTGGCCGGTCAACGCGTTGAACCCGTGACCCAGCGGCAGGTCTTCGACGATCCTGACGACGTCGTCGCCTTCGAAGCCTGCGTTGACCGCGATCCAGCGCAAAGGCTCTGCCAGCGCCCGCCGCACCACCTGGCAGCCGATCGCCTCGTCTCCGGTCAGCTCCGTACTCGCTAGTGCGCGGTGTGTCTGGGCCAGCGCGGTGCCGCCGCCGGCGACGATGCCGGCCTCCAGCGCGGCGCGGGTAGCCGCCAGAGCGTCCTCCACCCGCAGCATGCGTTCCTTGAGTTCGACGCTGGTGGCGCCGCCTACCCGGATCACGGCCACACGACCCGTCAGCCGGGCGATGCGCACGTCCAGACTGTCCTGATCGGCGTCGATTTTGGCCCGCTCGCGCTGGGCTTCGAGCTGGGAGACGCGTACGTCGATCAGGCGCTGTTGGCCATGCGCCCCGACGATGGTGGTTTCGTTCTCGGTGACCGTGACGCGGTCGCACGAACCGAGATGTTCGCGCGCCACCTCGGACAGCTCGATCCCGGTGTCCTTGGCGATCACGTGCCCACCAAGGGCAACCGCAAGGTCCTCCAGTTCGGCGACCCGGCGGTGCCCAAATCCCGGCGCCCGCACCACAACCGACTGCATCGTCTTGTGCATGTTGCCGCCGACGAGCAGCTGCAGAGCCGGGCCGTCGACGTCCTCGGCGAGGACGACGAGTGGGCGGTCGGCGCGCTTGGCCACCTCGATGGTCGGCATGATTTCCTGCACGGCGGTTATCTTCTTGTTGGTCAACAGGATCAGCGGGTTGTCCAGGACGGCTTCCATGCGCTCGGGGTTGGTCACCATGTACGCCGAGGTGTATCCGTGGTCGAACTCGATGCCGTCGATGACGTCGACAGCCAGCCCGAGTGTGTCGCTCTCCTCGGTGGTGATCACACCGGATTCTCCGACGTGGTCCACCGCGCGAACGATGGCCTCTCCGATTGCCTCGTCGTCGCTGGCGGCCAGCGTCGCGATGCGCAGAAGGTCGTTGCGGCCGACGACCGCGACGGCGTGGTCGTTCAGCGCATCGATGACGATGGGCACTGTGCGCTCGATGCCACGGCGCACCCGCATCGGATTGGCGCCGGCGTCGACGGCGCGCAGTCCCTCGCGGACCATCGCCTGCGCGAGCACGGTGGCTGTCGTGGTGCCGTCGCCCACCAGACCGTTGGTCTTCATGGCGACTTCCTTGACCAACTGTGCGCCCATGTTGGCGAACGGGTCGCGTAGTTGGATTTCGCGCGCGATGGTCACGCCGTCGTTGGTGATCGTGGGCGGTCCGGTCAGCTTCTCCAGGACGGCATTGCGACCTTTTGGACCCAGTGTGACCTTCACCGCGTCGGCCAATGCGTTGACGCCCTGTTCGAGGCGCAATCGCGCTTCGGTGTTGTACCGCAGCTCCTTTGCCATGGCTCTACTTCCTTTCGTGGGTGGCTCAATGAGCCGGGGATATTCAGGGGACGAGGATGGCGCGTCCGCGGACCCGGCCCGCGTCGAGATCGTCGAGGGCTTGCTGGAAGTCCTCCAGCGGGTACGTCGTCGTGTGCAGCGTGTCTTTGCCCTGCGCCGCAAGGGTCATCAGTTCCTCGAGGTCGTTGTAGGTGCCCACGAGGTTGCCGATGAAGTTGATCTCGGTGGAGATGATGTCGATGGTCGGGACGTCGATGTTCTCGCCGTATCCGACGACGAAGTAGTTACCGGCGCGCCGAAGCATGGCGACACCCTCTTTGGTCGCTCCGCCCTCGCCGACGAAGTCGAGCACGGCCTCGGCGCCATGCCCACCGGTCAGATCGAGGACCTGCTGTACGTGGCTTCCGTCGGCGACGATGCCCCGGTCGGCACCGACCTCGACAGCCAACTGGACCGCCTGCGGATTGCGGTCGACGACAACCACGGTGACACCCGAAATCGCCTTCAGCACTTGGATTCCGATGTGACCAAGACCGCCAGCACCGATCACCACGCACACATTTCCCGGCCGGGTGGTCCGCGCCACCTTCGCCGCCGCGTGGTACGCAGTCAGGCCCGCGTCCGCGAGCGCGGCGACCTCAGCCGGTTCGAGAGAGTCGTCGATCTTCACCACGCTGCGGGCGGTGGTGCGCAGGTATTCCGCGTAGCCGCCGTTGGTGTCGATGCCCGGGAACTGGTTGTTCTCGCAGTGCACGTCGTCACCGAATCGGCATGCGCGGCAAAGCCCACAGGTGATCAGCGGGTGCAGGATGACCTTGTCGCCCACGGTGACGTTGATTACCGCGTCCCCGACCGAATGCACCCAGCCGGCGTTCTCGTGGCCGATGGTGTAGGGCAGGGCGACTCCGCTCTTCTCCGCCCACTGCCCTTCCAGGATGTGGATGTCGGTGCGGCAGACCCCGGCGCCGCCGATCCGCACGATCACGTCGAGCGGGCCATCGATCTTGGGTTCTGGGATGTCGGTGAGCTGCAGTTTGGTGTGGTATCCGACCACCTGTACGGCTTTCATCGTGAGCTCCTCGTTCTGGTGTTGGTGAATTGCGGCGTGGCGGCGCCGCCGTCGTCGTAGCGGGTGGCGAGCAGCCCTCGGCAGAAGTGGGCGTTGCCCTCCATCGAGATCCGCACGGACCTGGCGAAGCGCAGCCGCATCGGCACGGCCTCGGCAGGCAACGGGCGGCCGTCATCGCCGACCACGACCTTGCTGTTCGGGCACATGCTGAGCCCGAGGGCGAACCGACGGCGCAGCAGCGCTGACTTCTCCCTGCCGTCGGACAGGTCGCGCAGGGTCAGTTGGTGAATCTCATTGGGGTCCACGACTTTGTGCCGCATCAGGGCCGATACACACCGCTCCATCGCGGCCGTATGCGCCTTGCGCAGGAATGTAGTGCGCAGCTCGTCGAGGCTCTCTTCGGCCTCAGCGCCGAACGTGCCGACATAACCAGCCTCGGCAGCCAACCCCTCGTTGATCTTGTCGCTGTCATGGTGGTCGTCGAGCAACACCCGAACCTCCCCGA
>JAOPWF010000793.1 GCA_025965815.1 Mycobacterium sp. | reverse complement strand
GTGAACTGGCAATCGCCGCGATGCCCGGGTGGCGGTCGTGCGTAGCGGCGACGTGCCGCCCTGGATCGTCGCTGATGGCCACCATCCGTGAGCCCACCGGTGTGCCCGGTGAGGTGACGTTTCTGGTGCCGTCGCTGTCGCTGGCCGACGAGGCCATCGAATTGTTCGCCGCCCGCGCCCGTCGGGTTCGGCCCGATTTCAGCATCACCGGCGACAATGCCGCCACCGTATCGGAGATCTGTCAGCGGCTCGACGTCATGCCTGTGGCCACCGAGCTGGCCGCTGCAGGGTGCGTGCGCTGTCGCTGGACGAGATCGTCGGCGGTCTGCATGACCGCTTCTGCCTACTGACCGGTGGTGCGCGCACCGCGGTGCGCCGACAGCAGACGCTGCGCGCGTCGGTGGACTGGTCACACGCGTTGCTGACCGAGCCCGAACGCATTCTGTTCCGCCGGCTGGCGGTATTCATCGGTGGCTTCGACCTTGACGCCGCCCAAGCCGTCTGCCGCGGCACCGTGGTGGAGCGCTATCAGGTCCTCGATCAGGTCACCCTGCTCGTCGACAAATCGTTGGTCGTCGCCGAAAACACCGGAGGCCCAACGCGATACCGATTACTGCGGATCACGCGCAGCCGGATTTCGCGAAGGGCTGGCCTGGGGCCGGACGGACCAGAGTTACTCACCTACGACCTGGTGCGTGGCATGCTTGCGCGATCGTGTTGCGGTGCAAGCGCGTCGGTTCGGCGTCGGCGGGGACTGCGGCAGCAGTGGTGAAGGGCTCCATGAATTGTCGTAGCTCGATCAGGTACCGGGCGTGCTGATCGAGTCGATGGTCTTCGTCGGAGTCGGGTTCCCACGTTGGGACAGGTCGGGCTTCGCTGTGCTCGTCGAGTGAAACGACGACGGCCAGCCCGTGTGCTATGAGGCAAAGTTGGTCGCCGTCGGTGGTGGCGTCGGTGGTGGTGACGTGGACGCTGGTGTGGATGCTGCGCGGTCCGGTGTGAATGATCCGTGCGGTGACTTCGATGACGTGGCCCACGTTGATGGGCCGGTAGAAGCAGATCCCGGCGATGTAGGACGAGATGACTTGCGTAGCGGTCCAATCGGCGCCGCACAGGCACGCTGCTTCGTCGATCCAGCGCATGACCCGGCCCCCGTGGACTTTGCCGCCCGAGTTGACGTCGGTAGGGGCGGCGAGGAAGCGCAGCGTGGCGCGGGGGGCGGTGCCCTCCGCGGTGTAGCTTTCAGCGGCCAGGGCAGCCTCGATGCGTTTGCGCATCCGTATCCGGATCCGCGCCTGCCGTTGTCGCTGCAGTTCAAGCATGGTGACTGGTATCCATGGCGGGACCACGACGGGGTTGCCGGTGTAGTCGACAGCGACGAAAATGATTGGGCATTGCGAGGTTTGAACTGCGTTGCCCCGGGTGGGGTCGCTGCAGTAGACGGTGACAAGGATGTGCATACTGCTGCGCCCCGTGTAGACGAGGCTGGCGTGCACTTCGACGAGTTCGCCCACACCGATCGGCCGGTCGAGGTGAATGTTCCCCATCGAGGCGGTGACGCAAGAGCGGCCACTCCACTGTGCGGCGGTGGCGTGGGCAGCCTTGTCGATCCATTCGAGTAATTTGGCGCCGTCGACGAAGCCGACGATGCCGACGTCAGCGGGCTTGACGCGGAAGCGGTGGATCGTCTCATGGCTGCGAGCCCTTGGTGGGCAGGTCGGCTCGGTGCGCTGGGCCAGATTGTTCACGTCGCCAGCCCCGTCATGAGCACCGATTCTTCACGCGTGGCCCGTTGTGTCGACCGCATTTTGATCGACCTCCTTTTGCGTGGGTACCGCCCATGGTGTGAGGACCCGACAGAGCAGGGAAGAGGAAAGGTCCGATCGCGGCCTTTCCTTGCACGATCCACAGATTTTGCTGATACCCCGTACCTAACAAGGGAATGGCAAGACGCCGTCGCCGACTTGGTCGCCACGGTCGTGGACATCCATGCAACCGAGGCGCCACAACTGATGCCTCCCTACGTCAGGGGGCTGAATACGGCGGGTTGACCGGTGAATCTGTGGATTGTGCAAGGAAGGGCCGTGGTAGGGAAGGTTCCTCTTCCCTGTGTCCGGCCGTCCTCACATGATGGCGACACCTATCAGTCAGGAAATGGGGGATCAGAGACATGGAGTCAGAACAGCGGGTAACAGGCGAAGTACCGTCGACGAGGTCGGTGGCCGGCAACGTGATGCGCGGATCGCTCGGCAATTTGATCGAGTGGTACGACTGGTATGTCTACGCGGCGTTCAGCATCTACTTCGCAAGCGTGTTCTTTCCATCGGCGAATCCGACAGCGCAGTTATTGAATACGGCTGGGATCTTTGCGGTCGGCTTCCTGATCCGGCCGCTCGGCGGCTGGGTGTTCGGTCGGTATGCCGACCGGTTTGGGCGTCGCGCGGCGTTGACGCTCTCGGTGACCCTGATGGGGGTTGGGTCTCTCGGCATCGCCGTCTTGCCGGGGTATGCACAGATCGGCGCGCTGGCGCCGGTGCTGCTGGTCGCGGCCCGGCTGCTGCAGGGGTTGTCGCTGGGCGGCGAGTACGGCACCTCGGCGACATATCTGAGTGAAGTCGCCACCCCGGGTCGCCGCGGCTTCTATTCCTCGTTTCAGTACGTGACGTTGACCAGCGGTCAACTGCTGGCGCTGGGTGTACAGATCGTCTTGCAGCAGGTGCTCACACCGGCGCAGATGCACGGGTGGGGTTGGCGGGTCGCGTTCGTCATCGGAGCGGTGGCCGCGGTGACCGTCATGTGGCTGCGGCGCACGATGGACGAGTCGGAGAACTTCAAGCTTGCCGTCGAGGCGAACGCCGAACGCGGCAGCTTGAGGGTCTTGCTCTCCTATCCGCGAGAGTGCCTGACCGTGGTGGGTCTCACCCTCGGCGGCACCATCGCGTTCTACACGTTCACCACCTACATGCAGAAGTTCATGATCAACACGACCGGCTTGCCGAAGGAGCAGGTGACGTGGATCAACTTCGTTGCGCTGATCATCTTCGTTGGCCTTCAGCCCGCGTTTGGTGCGCTGTCGGATCGGATCGGTCGCCGACCGCTGCTCATCGCATTCGGGGCCGGCGCGACGCTGTGCACGGTCCCGCTGCTCAGCGCGGTGTCGCGGGCCGACTCCGCGTGGTCCGCGTTCGGCCTGATGCTGCTGGGCCTGGTCATCGTGTCGGGTTACACGTCAATCAATGCGGTGGTGAAGGCGGAACTCTTCCCCGCCGGTATCCGGGCGCTCGGCGTCGGGCTGCCGTATGCGCTCACGGTGGCGATCTTCGGCGGTACCACCGAGTACGTCGCGTTGGGGTTGAAGAACATCGGTCACGAGAGTTGGTTCTTCTTCTACGTGGCCGGCGCTGCGTTGATCTCGCTGTTGGTCTACGTCTTCATGGGCGAATCCTCACGTCGCTCGCAGTTGGAGCGGGAGACGGGCGAACTGCGGGCTGAGGACCGGGAGCTTCCCAATACCGTGCAGGTTTCGGGGAAGGCTTCGTAGCATCAGCATCATGCGTGTGCTGCTGGTCGAGGATGACGAGGGTGTCGCGTCGGCGCTGGCCGAGCTTCTCGGCCAGACCGGCGCGACAGTGATCCGGACCGGGCGCGGCGCCGACGCGCTGCATCGTGTCAAGGGCTGCGATCTGGTGTTGTTGGATTTGGGGTTGCCCGACATGGACGGCTTGGACGTGCTGCGTACGCTGCGGCGTGCGTCGGCTGTGCCGGTGATCATCATGACCGCCCGAGACGGCGACGGCGCGGTGGTGCTCGGTCTTCGCGCCGGGGCTGACGACTATTTGGTCAAACCGGTCCGTAAAGCGGTGCTGCTGGCGCGCATTCAGGCCGTCATGCGACGCGTGCACCGTGTCGGGGGCGACACCCCCGCCCCATCCAGCCCGGTCGTCGCGGGGCCCGTCACCATCGACCGCGATCGCCGGGAAGTCACACTGACGGGAACTCCGCAGGCTCTCACCCGGACCGAGTTCCAGCTTCTGGCCACCCTGGCCGCCCGTCAGGGTGAGGCGGTTAGCCGCGAGGAACTCATGCTCGAGGTTTGGGGCACCGCGGTGATCGGCCGGTCGCGGTCGTTGGATTTCTTCATCGGACAGATCAGGGCCAAGCTCGTCGGACTTCCGCTTCAGACGGTGCGCGGGTTCGGTTTTCGACTGGACACCTGACATGGGTCTGCGAGTTCGCATCGTCCTGTTCGTCCTAACGCTTCTAGCGGTAGCCGCACTCGCCGTTCCCTTGGCAATGAGCTTGGCGGACCGCCGAACCGCGGCACTGGCCGCGGAACGGGGTCGGCAGCTTGCTGCGCTGGCCGATTCAGCCGCTGCACCTGACACCGCCCTGCAGCGTCTGATCGACCGCTATCACGAGGTGTACGGGGAGGACCTGTTCATCATCGACTCCGATGGTCGGACCCTAGCCGCACGCGGACTCAGTATCTCCGAACCCGGCGCCGCGACGGCGGCGCACCATGCCCTCGTCGACGCACCGGCGGCGCGGTGGGATCGCATCCTGCCCTGGGACCGGCACCGGCTGCTGGCCGCCGCGGGTGTCCGACGCGACGGAGAGCTGGTCGGTGCCGTCGTATTGGCGGTCGACACGACGGTCGCGGCGCGCGGCGTCGCCATCGGCTGGCTGTTGGTGGCGGCTGGCTGTCTGGCCCTGCTCATGCTGGCCGGGGTAGTCGCCCGTGCCCTCATCAGGTGGGTGCTGCGCCCGCTCGACGGGTTGGAGCGCGCAGTCGCCGAGATGACCGAAGGGGTTTCGGGGCCGCCCGCCGGTGTGGCCGGGCCGCCGGAGCTGCGCCACTTCACCTCGGCGTTCAACACGATGGCACAGGTGGTGCGGGCCTCTCTCGACCGGCAACAGCGACTCGTCGCCGACGCGTCACATCAATTGCGCAATCCACTGGCCGCGGTCCGTTTGCGCGCGGACACCCTCGACGACTACGTGGTTGGGGCGGGACGGTCGACATACGGTTCGATGACCGCGGAGCTGGATCGTCTGGAGAATCTGCTGCAGCAGCTGCTGCGCCTGGCCCGCGCGGAGGAGGTCAGCGGCAGCCGCCGAGTGGGGCTGTCCACCACAGTGGCGGAGTCAACGGACCTCGAGGACGTCATCGAGCAACGCGTGGCGTTCTGGCAACCCGTCGCCGACGGCCACCACCAGCGACTGCACTACCGCTCCGACCATCCCGGGCTAGCGGTGCAACTCGCTCGCCATGACGTGGAGCAGCTGCTCGACGTCGCGCTGGACAACGCGCTGCGCTACGCCGGGCCCGACACCACAGTCACCGTGTCAACCGCGCAGACCGGCGACGCTGCCGAACTAGCCGTGAGCGACAACGGCTCCGGCCTGCCCGACGAGGACCTATCGAGGGCGGCTGCACGATTCTGGCGAGGACAAGACGACGGCGCCGGAACCGGCCTCGGGTTGGCAATAGCCGGCGAGATCGCCTCCGGGCATGGCGGGGCGATCTCGCTGGAAAACGCCCCCGAAGGCGGCCTCCTGGTCCGCTACCGCCTGCCAGTGGCAAGTGAATCGACGTGTTGAGCAACCGACCGGCCGAAATGACTCGTCGCGCATTCATTCTGGCGACAGCGGCGTTGGCCGCCAGCTGCAGCATCCGCAGCGAACCCAGCGGACGCGTGCGCCTGGCCGCAGGACAGCGGGGCGGACTTTACCTAGCGTTCGCAGAGCTTCTCGCGGAACGCATCCATGCCCGCTACCCGGGCGTCGGCGTCGAAGTGGTCCCTACGGCAGGCAGTGTCGACAACCTTGCCCTGCTGCGGGCGGGGGACGTCGACTTGGGCCTCGCGCTGGCCGACGTCGCCGAGCAGGATCGAGCCACCGGCCCCGCGGCAACCGCACCCCAAGCGGTGGCCCGAGTCTACGAGAACTACTTACAGGTGGTGGTCCGCGACTCCGCTGCCGTGCAACAGCTTTCAGACCTACAGGGGCTGCGGGTGTCCATCGGCGCCGCTGGAACCGGCGCTGCGGTGACCAGCCAGGTGCTATTCGACACAGCCGACCTGACCGGTCGCATACACACGCTGGGATACCGCCTGGAAGAGGGCCTATCTCGACTGGCAGACGGCACCGTGGACGCAATGGTGTGGTCGGGCGGTGTGCCGACGCCCGCCATCGCCGAGCTAGACGCCAGGATGCCGCTGCGGATGCTCGACCTGGGCCAGCAGGCTGGGCCGATGACCGCCGGCTCCGGCTACCCGTACGTCGCCCGCCCGGTGCCAACGGTGGGTTACGTGCCGCCGGGCATCCGTTCTATCGGAGTGCCCGACCTGCTGCTGTGCCGCCAAGACACCGCCGCCGTCCTGGTCGCCGCCGTGGTGGACGTACTGGCAACCGACGCGCCGCAACTGGTGCCCCGTTACGTCCGGGGGCTGCAATACCTCGACGCACCATCGCTGATCCAGACCGGTCTCATACCATTGCATCCGGGCGCCGTTGGCGCCTATCGCAAACTGCATGGCTGAGCGTGAGTCCGCCTGCTAGATCAAAGAAATGGGCTAGTGTCGTCACCACCGCCGATGACCTACGTGCCCGGCAAGATCGGTCCCGCTGGCCCGCCTATCCGTGAATCTGTGAATCGTGCAAGGAAATTCGGTACGGAGCATCTGTCCTATTTCTTGTCGGCGGTCGTCCAGCCGACAATAGGAAACGCACGCTCGGTGCAAACGAGAGGAAAGGCCATGATCAAGAACACGTTGTTGTGTGCGGCGGCCATCGGCGCCAGCGCAGTTCTGACCAGCTCGGCTGTGGCGCAGGCCAATCCGGCGACACCCATACCGGTGATCGAATCCTCCGCTGCACAGCTGTGCGGGGCGATCAACGGCAATCCCGCCGAGGACGGGGTGATAGACGGGCTGAACAGCCTGCAGAACAGAGGGCTTGACGAGACGGACGGGGCGCTGGTGCTGATCACCGCGATTCACCACGTTTGCCCGCAGCACGAGGTACTGATGATGGGCACCATGGTTCCGATCGCAGCTGAGGAAGTCTGCAGTAAACCGATGTGATCGTCTTGGAACTCAATGTCCGTGCGGCACCAGACGGTTCGTCTCATTCGGAGTGGTCCTTAACGGGTCGGCCCGACGATGTCGTGCCGGCCAGATTCGCCACAACGTCGCTGACCTCTTCGCCAAGTCGTTGGAGTCTTCGAGCGGCGAAGGCCAAACCTGAGATTCGGATCTAGGACCGTTGGCACTTGGTCGGCGCTGCGATACACGCACGACCGCTGCGCCACAGCAGTATTGAACGTGCTCGAACACAAGCGTGGGTGTGCGTGCTCAGATCGTTTGCAATTTACTGCGATTGAGGCACCTACGGGCCGAAAGGTTGAACAGCGTGGCCGCAGTGTTCCCCGGCTACGCCTTGAACCGGCGGCAGGAGAAGGACACTGAACGAGTCCTCGCTGTGGTCCGCAACCGATCTGCCTGCGCACACTCGCGTCCAGTCGCTCATGTCGGTGAATCTGTGGATCGTGCAAGGAAGTCGGTGCTAGCGGTCATGTCCTATTCCTTGACGACGGTGCTCGCGCCCATCATTTGCAGGAGACCGGCAATTGGAGGCTGAGCCATGTTTCCCATGTTCACCGACCCCGTACGCCTTGAGGGCGCGGCCGATGGCGGAGTCTGTGTTGAGTTGCCGCAGACGCTGCACGGCCAACTCTTTCTGCTTGCCTACGACCGGTTTCGAGGTCGGGTCGACGGTGATGGCCGGTGGCGTTTCGGCCTCGCGCTGCGCACCGCAATGCTGACCGACCTCTACTTGACCGGCCATCTTCGGGACGCCGATGGCAGGCCCTCCCGCGTCGGCGCGACGGCTCCCGACGATCCGCTGCTTCATGCGGCACTCGACGAGGTCGGCGCCAACGAGCACCAGAGCTGGACGCGGGCCGTGGCCCAGGACCAGCGCAAAGTGCCAGGATTCGTCCGCTGCCACCTCGAAGCGGTCGGCTGGCTGTCGGTGCAGCGCCGCCGGGCCCTTGGCATCGTTCCCGCGAGGCGGGTCCTGCTGCACGATCAGGACATGGTCAGCAGTCTGGAGCACCGTGTAGCCGCGGCGTTGCGCGAGGCGATCGCCGGCCGCCCGGCCGACGAGCGGCTGCTCGCCGTCGGACTGATCGGCGCCCTCGGGCAACTGCCTACGGTGTTCGACTTCGAAGAGGC
Source organism: Mycobacterium sp. (assembly GCA_025965815.1). Taxonomy (GTDB): domain Bacteria; phylum Actinomycetota; class Actinomycetes; order Mycobacteriales; family Mycobacteriaceae; genus Mycobacterium. The sequence continues at coordinate 1,651 of JAOPWF010000793.1, read as the reverse complement.
CTCGCGCCACTATCGGGAACTGGAAGACCTCGCCGATCGTGGCATTCCGCCCATCACAGGCATGCGCCAGGTGATCGACGCCGTCCATAGCGCCATGAGCGCCAACGACAACGGGCACTGGTCCACATGAGGCGGCGGGGGCAAGGAACTGCCCTGATCGTCAAGCGCCTCGTGACGGGAGTCGTCGCGGTATTCGTGCTGAGCGTGACGTGCGTGCTTCCGTTCGTCGTCCACGACGACGCGTACAGCGACGTGCCGATCCCCGGCTCGGGCACCGTGCACTTGCTCCCCGGGGAGGTGGATGTCACACTGCGTTCTCAGCGGCCCGATGATGGCGCCGATGCGATCCCGGTGCCACTGCTGTCGCTACGGATTTCCGGGCTCGACGGGAATCGCCAGCCCGAAGTGATCGAAAGTCGGCACGCGAAATGCGTCAACAACGACTGCGACATACGGACGCGGGTATGGATCGTGCGGGTCCTGCGTGAAGCCGACTATCACGTCATTATCGACGGGGAGGTCTACGGCCCCTACCAGCCGACGCTGACGTTCGGGCATTTCGTCTGGAACGACTTCTTGTTAGCGCTGCTCGCGCTCGGTTCGGCACTTCGTTGGCTCGTCTTCATCGTCGCGGCCGTGGCCGTCGTGCTCTGGCTCGTCGCGCGCCTGCTCGTCGCGGTAGTCCCAACGCTCGACACGTCTGCGCCGCCGACGGCAGAGCCTGGCGATCTTCCTCGTGCCGACCAACTCCGGCCTGACCGGGCCGCCGCTGCGGGAGTCCACGACCGGCCCGCGCAGGAGTTGGTGCTGCCGTACCCGGAGCGGCGTGGCCGTGTGGGCAAGTCCATCTTCTTCGTCCTGTTCTCCGTCCTCCTCGTCGGCGGTCCCGTGGTTGGGATATACAGCTGGTGCCACCTTCCGGGCGATGCTCCGGTGAGTTGGACTCCCGTCGTGGTGCTCGTCGGGTTGGGGGCTGGCTTCGGCTGGATCCTTGGTCGGGTCGTCGTCAGATGGGCCGTCACACGCACGAGGCGCGCCCGCGGAGACGGATGGCTACGGCTGTCGAGCACGGGGTTCGAAGTCCACGAACGATCGGGCAAACCCCACCGCTACGAGTGGTGCGAGATCGACGAGTTCGTGCTTGTCGAGACTCGGGATGAAGAAGGTGGCGTCGTCCCGCACGTTGGCCTTCGTTTCTCACCGGAGCGCGAATCGATGCGCGCGAACAAGATCTGGGAAGCGATACCGCCTCGGCGGCACCGCGATGAGACATCCGCAGACCGTCATGTCGACGGGTACTGGGACGGCCCGCTCGATGAGGCGGTCGATCTGATGAACGAGTGGCTGACGCACTACAAGACGGCCCGAGATCTCGAGCCGCGTTGAACGGAGACTCCACCGCTGAGTGGGAATCCGCTGTCGGCGAATGCTACTCGGCAGGGGTTTTGCAGCTCCGGAACTGATCTCCGCACCGGCTCCGGCGGTCCGCTGTCGGTGAATCTGTGAATCGTGCAAGGAAAGTCGGGGCTAAGGACCTCTCCTATTCCTTGCCGACGGTGGTCGACGTCACTATGGACACACGACAGGCCATTGGAGGCTGGCCGCAGCGACACGGGCCGCGACCTCTGGACGCAGAAGTCTGCTGGGTGCG
>JAOPWF010000778.1 GCA_025965815.1 Mycobacterium sp. | reverse complement strand
CGCCGCGGCGAACATCAGCGCGGCCCAGTGATGGATCTGGCGGACGAACAAGCCGCCGCGGACCTCGAAGGTGATGTCGAGCGCGGTCTCGTAAGCCCGCGACATCTGCACACCGCGCAGCGGCTGGTACACCCCGTTGTAGGTGACCTCGGTCATCGACGGGTCGAAGAACAGGGTCAGGTACACGCCGGTGATCAGCAGCACGATGAAGCTGTACAACGCGATCTCGCCGAGCAGGAATGACCAGTGCGTCGGAAAGACCTTGTTCAGCTGCCGCCGGACCGCTGCCGACGGGTGGTAGCGCGAATCGATCGCGTCACCTTGTTTGGCGGCGATTTCACCCAGTTTCGGACTCATGATTTCCGCTCCCAGAATGCCGGTCCGACGGGCTCGATGTAGTCGCCGCTGGCGACCAGGTACCCGTCCTGGTCAATGGTGATGGGCAGCTGCGCCAACGCGCGCGCGGCTGGGCCGAATATGGGTTTCGCGAAGTGCAACGCGTCGAACTGCGACTGGTGGCACGGGCACAGGATGCGATAGGTCTGCTGCTCGAATAGCGATGCCGGGCAACCTAAATGGGAGCAGACCTTGGTGAAGGCGAACAGGTCGCCGAAGTTGAAGCTCTCCTGACCCTGGCGCTTGACGACGCGGGACATGTCAGTCGGCCGGATGCGGATCAGCATCACCGGATTACGGACGCCCAGCGCGATCTCGGTGAGCCTCTCATGCGACTCGACGGTGGTGCCGTCGCCGTCTTCCTCACGCCACGGGAACACCGTCTCCATGCCGCCGGCGTCGATGTCCTCGGGTCGCAACTTGACGTAGGGCGCATTGCCGGTCGCCCCGGTGGCCCGCGCCAGGTAGATGGTCTCGCCGGCGAAGCGTGGGGTCCAGCCCGACGTCCAGAGCACGGCCTTCTTGCCCTCGGCGGTCGGGACCACCGGCTTCCACGGATTCTTGATGATGCCACCGGCAAACGCGACCAGGGTGCCGAGGCCGAAGGCGCCGAAGCCGATGCCCAGCGAAAGCCCGATGAGCTTGCGGCGCTTGAGCGTCGAGGTTTCCAGTGCGTCGACGAGGTTGGCCGCGGTGGCCTTTCGCTGCAACTCGGGAGACCGGCCGTCATGGCGGTCCTGGATCGAGATTTCCTCGGGGATGAACCGCTTCTGAAACAGCACCGCGCCGATGCCGATGGCCAGAATCGACACCCCGAACGTCAGGCCGTACAGCGGGGTGGCGAGGACGTATAGGCCCTCGCCGGCCGACTCGTAGGGCTTGTACTCCCACGGCCAGAACAGGAAGATCACCAGCAGCGCCAGTCCGGCAAAGCCGGCCAGCAAGAACCACAGTGCGACACCGCGTTCCGCGCGCTTCTCGGCCTTGGTGCCTTCGACCGGCCACCGCGGCTCGCGGTAGACGGTGACCACACCGTCGAGCTCACCGCCCAGCACGACCAGCTCTTCGCGGGACATGGCTGCCAGTTCTTCGTCGGTGGGCTGTCGTCCCGGGATCCCCGTCTGGCCCGGCGTGTCGGTGCCTTTAGCTTCGGTCATGATCGCGCCCCGATCCACAGTGCCGCACCGATGATGGCAACCATCCCGATAATCCACATCGCCATGCCTTCGGGCGCCGGCCCGAACCCGCCGAGGCCGTAGCCGCCGGGATTGGGCGTGGTGGCGGCCTCCCGGACATAGGCGACGATGTCCTTCTTCTCGTCCGGGGTGAGCTGGCGGTCGGAGAACTTGGGCATGTTCTGCGGGCCGGTCAGCATCGCGGTGAAGATCTGCTGCGGGTTGGCCTCCGACAGGTCGGGGGCGTACTTGCCGGAGGACAGCGCCCCGCCCTTGCCGGTAAAGTTGTGGCAGGACGCGCAGTTGAGCCGGAACAGGTCACCACCGCGTGCCACGTCGTGCCCGATCAGCGACTCCTGCGCGATCTTGCCGTCCGGGTCGCGGACGACCGTCGGCCCACCACCGTTGGCTTGGACGTAGGCGCCCAGCGCGTCGATCTGCGCCTCGTCGAAGATGGGTGCCTTGCGGGGTGCCTGCGCCTCGCCACGCATGGCGGGCATCCGGCCGGTCGAGACCTGGAAGTACACCGAGGCCTCACCGACGCCGATCAGGCTGGGCCCGCGGTCGGCGATACCCTGCAGGTTCGCGCCGTGGCAGGACACGCAGGAGGTGTCGAACAACTGCTTGCCGGTGCGCAGCAGTGCCGATGTGGACTCGTCGGCTACCGCCACCTGAGGCGTCGGGGTCAGGGTGGCCGCCAGACCACCGGCGAGCGCCAGTCCGGTCAGCAGAAGCAGGCCTGCGGACAGCCGGCGTCGCAGCCGACGGCGAGACCGGTCGCTGTCCGACCCGGTCAACCGGCGCAACCCCGGTCGTTTGAGCATCGGACCCCTTCTCATCGGACGAAGTAGATCGTGGCGAACAGCGCGATCCAGACGATGTCGACGAAATGCCAGTAGTACGAGACGACGATTGCGGCGGTGGCCTGTGCCGGCGTGAACTTGCTCATCCGGGTGCGGGCCAGCAGGTAGATGAAGGCGACAAGGCCGCCGATCACGTGCAGGCCGTGGAAGCCGGTGGCCAGATAGAACACCGAGCCGTAGGCGCTGCTGGAAATCGTGGTGCCGTGCTGCACGAGGTGCATGTACTCGTAGCCCTGACCGGCAACGAAAAAGGCACCCATCACGAAGGTAATCAGATACCAGCGGCGCAGCCCGAACACATCACCGCGCTCGGCGGCGAACACGCCCATCTGGCAGGTGAACGACGACGCGATCAGCACCAGTGTCACCGGCACCGCCTGCACCAGGTTCAGTTCGGTCGGCGGGGGCGGCCAGTTGCCACCGGCCTGTGCCCGCGCGGTGAAATACATCGCGAACAAGCCGGCAAAGAACATCAGCTCGCTGGAAAGCCACACGATAGTGCCGACACTGACCATATTCGGCCGGTTCAGCGAATGTACGCGCGACGTGATGGCGGTTCCCGAGGTCCCTACAGCGCTCGTCACAGAAGCAAGTATGACGCTTTGTAGTTGTCCAACTCCACCCGGGGAGGCAATTGGTCATAAGTGTGTTTCGTCGGGCGTTGGCCGAGGGCCGAGATCGTGGGACCATCGGCGCGTGAACCAGTCTTCGGGGGAGCCCTCCGCCGCACCGCCGGGCCCGTCGTGGCCGCAGGTCCTGGGCCAGTTGACGGCCGGACAAGCGCTGGCGACGGGTCACTCCGCGTGGGCGATGGACCAGATCATGAGCGGCGCGGCGACGCCGGCGCAGATCGCCGCCTTCGGCGTGTCGATGAAGATGAAGCGACCGACACCGGCGGAGGTCCGCGAACTCGCCGACACGATGCTCGCGCATGCTGTTCTGGTGCCGACCGATCAGATCGGGACAAACACCGTCGACGTGGTGGGTACCGGCGGGGACGGCGCGAACACGGTCAACCTGTCCACCATGGCCTCGATCGTGGTGGCCGCCTGCGGGGTTCCGGTGGTCAAGCACGGCAACCGCGCGGCCTCCTCGCGCAGCGGCGGCGCCGACATGCTCGAGGCCCTCGGTCTGCGTATCGACCTGGGCCCTGACGAGGTCGCCCGCAGCGTCGCCGAGATCGGTATCGGGTTCTGCTTCGCCCCGCAGTTTCACCCGTCCTATCGGCACGCCGGTGTGGTTCGTCGCGAGATCGGCATTCCCACCGTGTTCAATCTGCTTGGGCCGCTGACCAATCCGGCCAAGCCGCGAGCCGGGCTGATCGGCTGCGCCTTCGGCGACCTGGCCGAGGCGATGGCTGGTGTCTTCGCCGCGCGGGGATCCAGTGTGTTGGTGGTGCACGGCGACGACGGCCTCGACGAGCTGACGACCACCACGACCAGCACGATCTGGCGGGTGCAGGGCGGCACCACGGACCGGCTGTTGTTCGACGCCGCCGCCTTCGGGTTCAGCAGGGCGCGGCTCGAAGAGCTGGTGGGCGGTGACGCGGCGGCCAACGCCGCGGAGGCGCGGTCGGTGCTGGCCGGCGCGACGGGCCCGGTGCGCGACGCGGTGGTGCTCAACGCCGCGGGCGCGATGGTCGCCCATGCCGGGCTAACCAGCAACGCCGAATGGCTGCCGTCCTGGGAGTCGGGGCTCATTC
>JAOPWF010000763.1 GCA_025965815.1 Mycobacterium sp. | reverse complement strand
GGCCATCCCTGCGCGGACGGCGTCTCCGGCGAGGTAGTAGTTGAACGCTGCGACGGTGAGGACGTGCGCGCGAGCGTGTCCGCGTAGTTGCGCGGCCAGCGCGGTCCACATCTGCGCGGCGGCTCGCTCGTGCCCGAGTCCGATGCGCAGTAGCGCATCGCGCAGGTGCACGTCGTCGATGATGATCGCCGCGCGGGTGGCCAGGTCCTCGGCTGGTGCGTCGCCGGCACCGGTGATCAGTGCGCGGAGCTCGGCGACGGTGTGGTGGACGAGGTCGTCGAAATCGCCCTCGACCGCGATGTAGGGTGCGGCGTCGGTGAGGGTGAACTCGGCCTCGATGGCGTCGCGGGATCGCTCGATGGGTGCTCCCTCGAGGACGACCTCGGCGGTGATGGCCGCGTCGGTGTAGGGGATGGTGGGTCCGTCTTCACCGGTGTCGGGGTTGATCCAGCGCCCGGCGGTGGTGAGGCTGTGGGTGGTCAGCATCTGCAGGACCTGGATGCCCTGGTTGTGTAGTGCGGTGCGGGTGTCCTCGAGGATGTCCAGGGCGTGCTCGTCGTGCTCGGGATCGCAGACCGCGACGAGGATCGCCCCGGAGTTGTCCTCGGCGGTGAGGTGGCAGGTGAGCGCGAAGCCCTGGGCCTGTTCGCGGCTGACGGTGACGTCGAACCGGATTGCGCAGCGCGGCTCACTGCGGGGTTCGTCGCTCGGGCTGAACATGATCGCGACGACGCTGTTGGTCACGACGAAGCGCAGCAGCGCGGGGATCGCGCTGATGAGGGCCTGCTCGGTGCTGAGGTTGATGAAGGACTTGCTCATGGTGTTGTTCTCCGTTCGGGAAGGTGATGAGTGCGCCAGTTGGCGTGCCCCCTTGGGGACCGGCGGGGTGGCGTTGTCAACCCCTTGAGCCGCAGCGTCGGAGGACGAATCTCAGCGAGGGAGCGCAGCGAGTGAGTGCGCTTTGAAAATCGTCTGGAGCCGCGTGGCGTAGCGCAGCGGAGACACGCGGAAGCGGCCGCGGCGTTGGGTTGACGACGACGGGTCCCGGTCGGTCAGGCTTGGGGGGCTGCTGACGGCTTAAAGGTGAGTGGCTACCGCTGTTGTGGCCGCCGGAGGCGGGCGGTGGGTGGTCGCGCCTGGCGCGCCATCCCCCTCGGGACGGGTCGCACGGCACCTTGGTGACGGTGACGGCGAGTTAGTCTGGTGCGGTGGAGAATGCGTTACTGCAGTTGTTGACAGCGCGGGGCGGTCCGTTGTCCGTGGCGTGTTTGCGGTGGTTGGTGGACGGCGACCAGGCCGCGTTGCGATCACCGGTGCGGGTGGATGTGCGGGTTCCGGCCCCCGGTGACCCGACCCTGTTCTGACGGCTTAAAGGGTGAGTGGCCGCGGACGTGGCCGCCGGAGGCGGGCGATGGGTGGTCGCGCCTAGCGCGCCGCCACCACTGACTTACCGCACGACCATGGAGCCGGCCGGGCCCGCAGAGAATGCAGAACCGGCCGGCATCCCGACGGTCAATCCAGGCCTGCGTTGTGGATGCGCCGCCGGATTTGGGCGAGGTTGACTCTGTTGGGCTCGAGGAAGGGCAAGTGGTCGCCGTCCTGGGCGATGATCGCTTCGGCGTCGGCGAAGTAGTAGCCAGCGTATTCGTGTTCTGCGGGTGTGGCATTGGGATCGGTGAGGACCTCCCCGGCGTTGTCGCGGGCGGACAGGGCGTATTGAAGTCGGCGGTGGTCGTCGTCGGCGTTGACGGCGCTGTGGATGTCGGCGCGGGCCATGGCCAGGGCGTGGCTGGTGCCCAGTGCGGCACCGTGAACGATGGGTGGCTGTGGGTAGCTGGTCGGGTCGTGGTCGATGGTGGCCCACGGGTCGGCGGCGAGTGCGATGTTCGTCATGATGTTCGTCCGTTCTGTGTGGTGATTGGTGCGCCGGTTAGCGCTGGGGGTGCGGGGACCGGTTGGGTGGGCCTGTCCACCCCGTAGAGGGCGGCGGTGAAGCTGGAGGCGGATTTGCGGCCCGGCGAGCCGGGCGCGCCAGCGCCCTGGGCGAGCTCCGGTAGAGCCGCCAATGCCGTCGGAGCCGCACGGCGCAGCGCAGTGAGCGCCAGCGAGGGAAGCGCAGACGGGCGAGCCCGCCAACCGTGGGTGGACAGGGTCGGGCCCCGATCGGTCAGACTTGCACCCCGCTAACGGCAAAAATGGTGAGGGGCTACGGATTACGGCCACCGGCAGGTCGTGCTGGGGTCGGCACGCTGGGGGCCCGAGGCCAAAAAGGGGGGTCCGGCCGACCCCCAACGGAGAGCCTGGCCGGACCCCGGGATGAGAGGTGCCGTTAGTGGTGCGTGGATGGCGTTCGGGCCGCGTCCACGGTGTGGCGTGCACGGTCGACAGCGCCGCCTGTCCGTTGCGGTACTCGTGCTCGGGGACCAGAGCGTAGGTGTTGCCGTTGCGGGAGGCGAAGCAGAGCCCGACCATGCCGTCGCGGACCTGCGGGTGCCAGGAGCCCCAGGCGCTGATCGAGAGGGATTCCCCGGCATCGAGGGCGGCTTCGATGGCGTCGTACTCCTGCTGGGCGTTGGCTGCGTACTGAGCGCAGTCGGCGTGGATCCCTGCCGCGCTGCCGCGCTTGCGGTAGCAGGTCGGGCAGAGGGCTGGCGGGGAGCAGTAGCGCAGCGTGGAGCGCGGCCCGCGCAGGCTGTCGGTGAGCACGGTGGCGGTGCAGATCCGTTTGCGGACGCCGCCCGCGTTGCCGCAGGCGTCGCAGCACAGGCGGTTTCGGTGGTCGTAGCAGTAACCCATGATGTGTTCTCCGTTCGTGTTGGTGGGTGGGGTTATTCGGCGAGCGCGGTGTGGAGGTCGCCGGTGCTGACCGGTGTCCAGCCGACCGAGTGGCAGGCCCATGCGGTCTCGCCGATTACGACGACGTCGCCGGTGGAGAGGCTGCGGTTGCCCGCCTGCCGGTATGCGACGGCCCACGGGTGGTAGGGGGATTCGATGTTGAGCTGCTCGAAGACGACTTCGAGACCGGCTTCGCTGATGTAGTTGGCGGGCAGATCGTCAACCAGCTCGACGTCGAACCGCGCGACCTCGCGCAGCCGGGCTGGCGCAGTGGTGTTGAAGCCGAGGAAGTGATCGCGGCCGTCGTTGAGGTAGACGACCGCAGTAATGGTGGTCATTGCGTTGTCCTGCTTTCTGTTTGGGTTGGTGCCGGTCGGCACAGGTGCTGATGGACCGGTGGGGTGGTGCTGTCCACCCCGAAGAGTCCGGTCCCGGGGGAGACGGATTTGCGGCCCCGGGCCGCAAATGTCACTCGGCCCGTCGACGCCGGGACCGGGCGTGGGTGGTTGACAGCGACGGGCCCCTCACCGGTCACACTGGGACACCTGCTGACGGTAAAAAATGGTGAGGGGCTACCGCTGTTGTGGCCGCCGGAGGCGGGCGGTGGGTGGTCGGGCCTAGCGCGCCTGGCGCCTGGCCTACCGCCGTACGTCAGACCCAACCGGAGGCGTTGGGGCGGGCCGAGATCGCGCAGCGATAGGGTGCCGCCTGCTGCGTGGCGACCGGGCGACAGCAGGCCGCGATGCAAGATCCTTTGCAAGACTCGCCGCCGGCGGCGCGGCGGCGCCAGCCCGGTGTTGGTGGGTGGTGCGGGCTCGTGCCGGGGCTTCAGCCGCGGTCGGCGGCGCCACGTGCGCGCCGTTCGGCACGCAGAAACGCGGCTGCTTGGAGGGCCTCGATCCGCGCTCGGGCTCGCGACGCGGTGCAGCCGTGCCGCAGGGTCGCACCGGGCAGGGTCCGCGCGGCCAGGCTCGCGATGGCGCAGTCGGCGTCAATGTGGTTCGGGCTGGTCATGTCGGCTCCTTGGGGTGCTTGGCGGCGGTTTCTGCTTGCCGCCAAGCGTCGGCCAGGTCGGCTCTCAATTCGCGATCTGACCGTGATGCTGGATGCGCTGGGTCGGGTGCGCGACGTCGAACAACGTCGGGTCACCCGTAACTGGCTGGTAGCCGGGGCATCCGCAGGTGACGAGGCGGCCCTCGACGATGTGCATGGCGGCGCAGCCTGCCTGTTCGTGCTGGTCTTCGGCATCTCCGCAACCGCAGATCTCCTCGATGACGGCGGTGCCCGCGCAGCTGCGGACCAGTTCGTCAGGAACCTGCGACTCGGGGCCGCTAAACAGTTCGTAGCTGCTGTGAGTCCAGGCGGCCTGGGTGATGCGGTATTGGTAGTCGGCGCCGTCGAGGTAGGCGAGGAGTTCGGTGAAGGCGACTTCCCGGCTCGGATGGGTGGTGACACTCACCGACGCGCCGTGGTTAATAGCCAGTTGAAACATGGCTGGTCCTTGACCGCTGGTTCGCAGTGACCGCTTGGCCGGTCTGAGAGTCGTGCAGATCCGCGAGCCGTTCGGGAGTGATTTCGATGAATCCGCCGAACGGCTGGCTGCCGTCCCAATGCCCGGCCTGCACGTGGTCGGTCAGATCGGCCTTGGCGACTGTGACCGCGGGCAGCAGAATCACGGTCTGCGCGGCGTGCGGCTGCAATTGTTCATGCAGACTCGCGGCACGTTGATATCCGGCCGTGTCACGGTCGACGACGATGGCCACGTTCCGCCCGTGCAGCGCGGCGGCCAGTTCCGCCGGGAAGCTCTTGGCTCCTTGGGCGTTCGTCGTCGCCAAAAGGCCGAGCCGGGTTGCGGTTTCGGCGTCTTTCTCACCTTCGGTGAGCCACACCCACTGATCGGTGCCGGCCGCCACCAACGCTGCGGCGCGGTAAAGCACAGGCTGAAATCCCTGCGGCTTTCGCCACACCCATTCCCGCCCCATGCGGTACCGCTGGAGAAAACGCTTGTGGGCGGCGCCGTTACAGGTGCATTCTTCGCGGATCACTTGTTGTACTGGCCGACCGTCGGCCGTGGTGTACGTGTACACCCGTACCCGACGCCATCCGTGATGCTGCGCCGGGACTGTCGAGCGCGCATGTGTGGCCAGGGGTGCTCGACGACGAGCGGTGCCTCGCGTCGGGTTGGGGGCCGTGGCCGACAGTGGCTCATCGAACAAGTCTGAGAGCCGCAGCCCAACGGCTGCGGCGATGGACTGCGCCGAGGCGTTGCAACTGAAGCAGTGCAGCAGGACGACGCCACCGGACCCGTTGCGCCGCACCGATTTCCAGGTGATGGACAACGAGGGCGTGGTGTCGTCGTGCAGCGGGCAGGATGCCATGAACGCGTCCTCGCCCCGCGTCCGGGTTGGCGCTCCAGCGGATTCGAACGCTTCCAACGCGAGTTCGAACGCGCGGCCGGGGGCGGTGACGCTTATGTGGGCGCTCATGTCCCTAAGCCGCCTGATTGGCGAGCCCAGCAATCCGATCCGGGCGAAATCCCGCCCAGTGATCGCTGCCGGCCACCACCACCGGTAGGTGCAGATACCCCAGTGCCATGACGTAATCGCGTGCCTCGGAATCGGCCGTGATGTCAACGACGTCGTAATCGATGCCCTGCCGATTTATCTGGCTGTCGCCAGCCTTTGTCACGACGCAATATGGCCGCTGGCCTGCGAAGTAACGGTTAGCGACGCTGTTTGTGCCGAGTGAGGGACGTTTGGCACGTAGCGGGTGGAGATGTGTGTTCATGTTGGTTCCATCTGGTCGGTGGTGTCGCGGATCATCTGCCGCAGGCTGGCTCGGACGGCGATGAGATCGTCTTGCGCCTCGGCGAGTTGGTCTTGGAGCTTGTGGTTGTCCTCGGCGAGTTCGGCGTTGGCGGTGAGAACTTCTCGATTGGTCGCTAGCAGTTCCTCGATTCGT
>JAOPWF010000738.1 GCA_025965815.1 Mycobacterium sp. | reverse complement strand
TCGGCGATTACTTCACCCGAGCTGACCTCGACGAGCAACTCGAGATGCTCCGGACCAACCTGAGTACCCGTGGACATGCACAGGACACCATTTCGCTGATCCGGGCGATCGCCGAACGTACGTACGCTGTCGAATTCTCGCACGACACAACGATTTCCGAGCGTGTCCTGTATCCGGCAATGGACGCCGAGGCGGCCGGCATGGAGGACGCCCGCTTCGTCCGCTTCGTCGACGATGACGGCTCGGTGACCTTCTACGCCACGTACACGGCCTACAGCGGATCCCACATCAGCCAACAGTTGTTGGAGACCAACGACTTTCGTCACTTCACCTCTGTGCCGCTTGTCGGTCGAGCTGCAGCCAATAAGGGCCTGGCTCTGTTTCCCCGCCGAATTCACGGTCGCTTCGCCGCCATGTCGAGGTCCGACCGCGAGTCGAACACGATCGCCTTCTCCGATCAACTGTGTCTCTGGTCCGGCGCGCTGCCGTGCCAGGCGCCGACCTACGCCTGGGAGGTCCTACAACTCGGAAACTGCGGGCCCCCAATCGAAACCGACGCCGGATGGCTGGTGCTGACCCACGGCGTCGGGCCGATGCGCACGTACAGCATCGGAGCGATTCTGCTCGATCTTGACGATCCGACAAGGATTCTCGGCCGGCTGCGACAACCGCTGCTGAGTCCCGCGACGAACGAGCAGGACGGCTACGTGCCGAACGTCGTCTATTCCTGCGGCGCCTTGGTTCACGCCGACACCCTGGTCCTTCCATACGGCATCGGCGACGCCGCCATCGGTTTCGCTTCCGTGCCGTTGCCCGCGCTGCTCGACGCCCTCAGAGACTGACCCGTGGTGACCACAGTGTGGGCCAACAATGTTGACAATGCTTCTAACAGGGCGTTGACTGAGGACCTCACCGGGAAGCAGCGCCGTCCACGGCATATCTGAAGGCCGTCGGAACCCATGCGGTTCCTGTTCAGCCCGCAAGCCGGGTCCGACCAATGCACGACGTCACGCGCCGGGACAACGCCCGACATGCGCGCGTGCCCACAATCAAAGGAGCACTACCACGATGAACAAGCCCAACCGCACTCTGGTTATCGCCGCCGGCGCGATGACCGCACTTGGCGTACTGCCTGTATGTTCGCCGGCCAGTGCGGCTCCCCTCGTTGGCGAGACGGCCGCGTTCCCCGAGTCGGGCAGGTACATCGCCGATATTCCGGGCCACGACGGCACCCCCATGACTATGGCGATCACCGTCAACGGAGACAACGTTGCCGCCTACGCGACCAATGGCACCAACGACGAGGCCTATTTCTCCGGCACCGAGCAGAACGGGCTGATTGATCTCACCTCGAAGTACCAGGATCACCTGGTGGGGGCCTTTGACGGCACCCAGGTCGGCGGCACCGTGACGATGAATGGCGTCGCTCAACCTTTTGCGGCGGCAGCGGTTTCGGCTCCGGCCGGGATGTACACCAGCGAACTGGGTGACGCCCGCGCATCGTGGGTGGTCCGGCCCGATCGCACGATGATGGGCATGGAGGACAGGATGTCTCGCCGGGACGGCGAGCTCATCGGTCAGATCCTGCAGGACCAGCAGAACTATCAGGACCAGGTGCACCAAATGCGACTGGATCGACAGCTGCAGCCGGCGCCGCAGATGATGTACGGCACCTGGCACGTCGACCTGAACGGAACGCCCATGACGGCAGTCCCGGTCACCGGCAACATGACGTTCTGAGCGCAGAGCGTCCGGAGAAGAGGTCACGGTGAGTAAGCCTGAGAACGAGCTGCGAAACAGTCTGGGCGAGAACGAGCTACATGTTGGCGCGGGTTTCAAAGAGCGCGAGCGCCCGCATGTGCTCGAGACGTTGTCGACGCTCGGGACACACCTGGGCAGGTGGGATCCCAAAGACGTGGATGTCGAAGTCTCGGTGCAGGATCGCGGCGGCAAGGAGCAGCGCGTCACGTTACGCGCGACGTTGCCCGGTCTCCCGCAACTGGTAGCGGTCGCCGACAACCAGGACCTGACCCGAGCCCTCGGGGAAGCGAAGCACGAGTTGATCCGACAGCTTGAACACCAGAAGTCGGCGCGCGAACCCATGCACAACCGCCAACTCAGGAGCGAGACCATCCGGCATCCTGGTGCGTCGCCGACTTCGGGCGTACCTGCCCCTGAATAGCCCGACCGCCACGACAGACCGCGTGCTTGGTCCCGTAGACACACAGCGTTGACACACGCTGTGGTCGGAACTAGGCTTGATCTGCGCCCCGACGCCACTGCCGTCGTCCTTCACGATCTATCTCAACCGGTCGGTAATCACTTCGGTCCTTGCAAGAGACCTGAGCCTCGCCTGCGCCACCGGATCGACCGAGGACTTTGAATGGCAATCACCGACATCGCGGCATACGCGCATCTGAACGAGGCGGATATCGAGGCACTCGGACGCGAACTCGACGCGATTCGCGTGGACATCGAGGAGTCGCTCGGTGAAAAAGACCGGGCCTATATCCGCCACACCATCTTGTTCCAACGGACGCTCGATGTTGTGGCGCGCCTGCTGATCGCCGGCAGCCGGTCCAAGGCCGGCTGGGTCCTGGGGACCGCGTCGCTGGCCTTCGCGAAGAGTGTCGAGAACATGGAGATCGGCCACAA
>JAOPWF010000723.1 GCA_025965815.1 Mycobacterium sp. | reverse complement strand
CCTAATCGTCGATGATTCCGCGGCTTTCGTCGATGCCGCGCGTTGCCTGCTTGAGCACCAGGGGGTCACCGTTGTCGGTGCGGCGTCGACCAGCGCCGCGGCGCTCCGGCTCGTCGAGGAGCTGCGGCCGGACGTGACACTGGTCGATATCAATCTCGGCGCGGACAACGGCTTCGAACTCACCGAGCAAATCCACCGGGCCGCACGCCCTGCGCCGGTGATACTGATGTCCACCCACGCTGAGCAGGACTTCGCCGACATGATCGCGGCGAGCCCTGCACTGGGATTCCTGTGCAAGTCCGCCCTGTCGAACGGCGCCATCCGCGACCTCCTCGGTGGGCCATTGCGCTGATCCCGCCGGTCCAGTCGGCGAGCCTCGAGGAAAATGATCGCCGCGAAGACACGGCGGTGATCTCGGCGGTCTCGGAAAGTTTCAGCCTCGTGAGGATGCTGCGGACCAGCTTTTTCGACGGTGCCCTCGGTAACCCGCAGTCGGCGGCCGATGCCGGCGTTGGAACGGCCCTCGGCCATCTGCGCCAGCACCTCGTGCTCGCGCGCGCTGAGTAGTTCTCTTGGTAGACGGCATTTCTGGCGAGACCTCGTGGCGTAACGTGCCGCTTATATCAGCGCCGCCCGTCGCCGCGCAACGAGGGGGCAGACCTTTCTGGACGGCTCGCCGAGACCCTCGACAAGTTGGCGAAGCGGTCGGTGCGGCGCCCCGCTTACACGCTCAAGGCGATGTCAAACCGGCCGGAAACGACTAGTCATCACCGCCGTTGAGAGCAGCTGAACCGATGAGTCGGGCTGGTGGCTGAGCAGAACCCGTAATGACACCCGGCTTCAACAACTAATTGATTACACGTACCTCTAACCACGCGAGTGCGGACGGCCAGCGCGCGTGCCGACTGTCGCGTGCCGGTGACTGACGCTGTGGCCTCCTGCAGTGCAAACACGCGGTGGCGGCCCGTGAAAACGACGATGATGAAAAAGCTTGAAAATTCTGTCACAGACGGGAGTGGACCATGTGGTTTATATACAGAAACGGAGATGGACGGTTCTCACTAGCCAAGGAGAATCCCGGCTTCGGTTGGATGCAGCATAGTGGGCCGTATGCCACTTTTGCCGAAGGTGGCGCTGCGATGAAGGCGCTTGGCGTGCCCGGGTGGGAGGCTTACTAGCTTCGCTTGGTGAGGGCGGAGTTCACGGGCAGATCAAGTTTGATGTTCATGCAGCGGCGAGTCCCTTGTTGGTGAATTGGTCCAGTCGGCGGTCCAGTTGTCGCCATGCCAGGGCCAGCTGGCTGCGTTCGGCGAGATCGGTCGGTAGCTGAGGGTCCAGGACAGCGAGGCGGGGGGCCAGGCCGCGACCGTAGGTCTTGGTGAACAGCACGGCCACGCGGCGCCCCGAGCGGGGGTTGAGTTGGTAGCGGTGGTGGCTGGGCAGCCTGACGATGAGCCCTTGCGTTTGAGGCGGCGCCGGTCGTAGGTGGCTTGCCGGCTGGTGTACGGGCAGCGCAGCTGCGCGCTCACGACTCGGACCAGGGCGGGGTTGTCGAAACCGGCGAGCAGACGCCGAACGGGAGCGCGGGGGCGTGTTGGCCATCGTTGGTGGACGGCCTGAGACCGTCTCTAACCATCTAAGCCCATCCAGCAAGCGCCGGGCGCCATAGCACCGATTCCTGAACAAGTTTCTATGCAAGGGCTTTGAGTCGGCTGCATATCTGTTGGGTATTTGCTGTGCATTCGTTGACAGCGCGCTGCTCGGTGAACGTTGCACGACGGCGCACCGTCAGTGCTGATCGGCGTCGGACTGAAATCAGCCCCGCTGCCTGGCCTTTCACGTCTAGTTGTTGGGGTCAGCTGTGGGGTTAGGTAACGGCCCGGATGGGTAGCCCGATACAGTCAATGGGGCTGCACGTTGCTAGGCGTGCCGCGGTGCGGTACGGCGACGCCATCCCCTGTATCGCCGCCGAAGTGCGGTGGCCACGCCGTCTGTCAGACAGAGCGCAGCGGTGGAGCAGTTGCACGTGAGGGTGCTGGCTTCGGATCTGTCGACTCGATGTCGAAGTCGGCGTCACACAACCAAGGAGTTGCACAATGAAAATGAACCTGAAGAAAGTCGCGGCCCAAGCCACGATCGCCGGTGCGCTGGGCTTTGGCGCTCTCGGGTTGGGAGTCGGCATGGGCACGGCGTACGCCGACCCTGGGAATGGTGGTGGGCCGCCCTGCTGGGCAGGCTATTGCCAAGGCGACCAACGCGGTGACGGTGGGCGCGGTGACCGGGGAGACGGTGGCGGCGGTCCGCGCTTTGACCAGCAGCGCTGGGATCAGCGCGGCATCGATGAGGGACGTTATGATCATCAACCCTTCGACTATCAGGGTCAACGAGTTGAGCCATACTTCGACAACGGCCGCGGCGCCTGGGGATTCTGGTTCCTCGGCCTGTGGATCCCGCTGTGATGTGAACCGCGTGTCTGCGCCAGGAGATGGGGCCGGTGGCGACATGCCGCCGGCCCCACCTCTTGCCATTTCCGCGCGCTGGGAACCTCTCAGTTCGGTCGGTGGGATTTATCTTGTGGTGTTCGACGAGCGCGCGGCCGGGCGTGAATCCGGTGGTTGTCGGGATAATGGGTGGGCGCGCCGAACCATCCAACCGCCATCGGTGGAGCGACCCATCGCGAGTCCATTGAATACGTCGGGCCGTGTTGCGCCGTCGTCCGCAGACCGTCCACGGCAGGTTTCAATAGCCAACGCTCCCAACGCTCTGACCTGCCGTTTTCACTCACGCCAACGTACTTTGCACCACCAAACGTGCATGCGGTCTCGTTCGGGACGAAGAGGTCAAGGGATCGATTTTTGGCCGCCAAGTCGGTAGGCGAAGCTAGCGGTGTGCCCGTCCACTCGAGCGATAGACCGGCTGGCATCAGTAGGTGGTTTCGGAAGGGGTTCAACCGCCAATGTGAAAGTCGAGTCATCGTCGACCCATGAGTCGCGTGATCGTTTACTCGGCTCCCGCGTTTTTCCGGGTTCGTTTGTTTGGGCCCACCGCCGGATAGCGGGCATCAGTGCTGCTCAAGCCTGCGGCCAAAGGCGCAGCGCTGATCTACGTACGCTGCGCTGCCGGTGTGCCGTTTAGGGTCAATACGCCGGTATTTCTGGCGGACGGGGGCACGGAAGGGAAATTTGGATGCTCCACCGGCTTAAGGCGGCGGCGAGACGGAAACTGCAGGCGGCCGTGGCAGAAGTGGTCGAGACGGAATTAGCTCGATCGCAACAGCTGCTAGAGGACATGCATTCGGAAAACGTGGCGATGCTCGACCGGCTGAGCGATCGCCTCAGTGAGGTTAACGACCGCCTGCAACAGCTGGAGCAACACGCGCGCCGCGACATGTCGTATTCGCTCGATATCGTCGCGGCTGGCGAGAGTGCAGCGTTCGTGCTCGAGCACCTGCTGACGGTACCGGTGTTCTGGCACCCGCACGACACGCTGCGTTTTGCGCTCGGCGAGGTTGAGGGACCGGGTCTAGCGGTGGAGTTCGGTGTTGCAGGTGGAACGACTCTAGCGATTATCGTTGACGCCGTCGCTAGCGACCGCAGGGTGGTTGGGTTCGATACATTCACCGGCTTGCCCGAGACATGGCGGACCGGATTCCCTGCGGGGCAGTTCGCACAGGACGCGCCCCCGAAGATTGCGGGTGCGCAGTTAAT
>JAOPWF010000716.1 GCA_025965815.1 Mycobacterium sp. | reverse complement strand
ACACGACCTTCGCCACACCGCGGCGTACCGGATGGCTCGCGACTCGCAGATGCCGCTGACCGATGTGCAGTGGGTGCTCGGCCACGCCCACCTGTCGACCACGCAGCGCTACTTGAACCCGGTGACCGAGGACGTGATCGCCGGAGTGCTGGCTTTCCATGCTCGGCAACGCGACCGCGACCCGGCCGCACTGCCGGCGGCGGGATACCGCGCGGAAAGTTTGCAGATCCTGTTCGGCGACGAGTCGTGACCGCCGCCGACGCGCAGCTGCTGACGCCGCGAGCCGCCGACACCGCGCCCTCGGTGACCGGGCCGGCGGACCGGACCGGGGCGCAGCTGGCCGCCGCGTTCCCACCCCGACCGGTCGTCACGTCGTGGCCGGTGACCGAGGCGAGCCGGTCCGCGGTCCTCGATCGGGTGCTGTCCGCGCCGTTCGCGTTGGACAACCCGAACAGTCAGCAGACTCGCCGGATGGGGGTGTTGGCCGTAATGAACTGGCTGCGAACCCAATCCGGCGACAGCTGGCGGCAACGATGGGTGGCCAGCGGCGGCGAAGACCAGCCCGACTGGCGCCACCTGGTCGGCACCGGCCGGGCGAAGCCGCTGCCGCATCTGAGCCCCGGGCTGCTGGTGCTGATCTGCGCCGACGTGATCCGGCCCGGCCTGGACTGGCTGCTGCGGTTCGCGCCGGCGCGGCACAACCTCGCCACCGAGATGGCCCGCACCCGCGATCCCGCCGCCTTCGCCGCGCTCGCCGCGCTGTGCAAGCAGGGCGGGGTCGGGTTGCAAAGCAAGCAACAGGCACTGACCCAGGTCGCGGTCATCATGGCCGCCAAGGGCGGTCTGGTCGAGCAGGTGCGGGTCGGCGACTGTGTCGAGCTCCTCGCCGCCGCGGCCGCACGCACGCGTGCCACCGCCGACAAACACGCCAACAGCCCGCTGTTCTACCAACTGCTGCGCGCGCACGGCGACCTCGGCGCCGACGCACCCGCAGCGATCGAGATGTTCTCCGGCCGTGGGCAACCCAGCTGCGAGCAACTGATCGACCGCTACCGGATCGCCTCCCGCCCGGTGCGCGACGTGCTTGTCGACTACCTGCTCGAACGGCAGCCGTCGGTGGATTTCTCCTCGCTGCAGCGGCTGGCCTACCTGCTCGGCAAACTCTTCTGGGCCGATCTCGAGGCCCACCATCCCGGCATCGACTCGCTGCAGCTGCCCCGCGATGTCGCCGCGGCGTGGAAGCAACGCGTGCTGACCCGTACCCGCACTAGGACCACCCCCGACCGGGAACGGGTCGCCGTGACCGGGCCGCGGCTGGACGGTCGCAGCGTGCTCACCGCCGTGCGGGCCTTCTACCTCGATATCGCCGAGTGGGCCGACGACGACCCGGCCCGATGGGGACCGTGGGCGGTGCGTTGCCCGGTCAGCGCCAGCGACGCCTCCCACAAGAAGGACCGCTCACGTCGCAAGTCCCGGATGGACCAACGGACCCGGGAACGGCTGCCGGTGCTGCCGACCCTGGTCTCCTGGGTGGCGGCCGAACGCGGCCGCACCGCCGAACTGCTCGCCGCCGCCGAACCCGCCCGCCCCGGGCAGCTGTTCACCGCCGCCGGGGTGACGCTGCGACGGACGGTGATGAAGACCGAGACCACCGGCCGCGTCTGGGCCGAGGACCCAGATAGTGGTCGGCGCCGTGATCTCAGCTTCGAAGAACACCGCGGGTTCTGGACCTGGGCGGTGGTAGAGGTGTTGCGTCACACCGGAATCCGGATCGAGGAACTGACCGAGCTGTCGCACCACAGCCTCATCCAATACCGGGTGCCGGCCACCGGGGAACTGATCCCGCTGCTGCAGATCACCCCGTCCAAGACCGACGCTGAACGGCTGCTACCTATTGACTGAACAACGACACGCGTTTGTCCTGGTTGACGGGCTGCAGCCGGTTCGGTCGGTTATGGTCCCGACCCGTGATGGAAGACGACGAACGGAGCCGGGATCTGGCGATGCTGGCGGTCCCGTTGGCGGGTGCGGTTGAGGCCACGGGTGATCCGTGGTTGCCGTTTCGAGTGACCGATCCCGCCGGAGCGGTGGTGGAGTCGGTGTCGGCGTATTTCCGAGACTTGCAGGCCGCAGGGCGATCCGACGCGACGCTGCGGTCCTATGGGATGGATCTGCTGCGGTGGTTCCGGTTTCTGTGGGCGGTCGAGGTTTCGTGGGATCGGGCGACACGCGTCGAGGCCCGCGATTTCTGCCGCTGGATGCTGGTGTCGGGCAAGCCTTCTCGCCCGCACTGGCGCAGGCCACACGAGGTGCCCGACCGATCGTCGACCGCGGTGGCCTATTCGGCGTCGGTGCGGGCGCACGCGGAGACGGTGCTGCGCAGTTTCTATGAGTTCCATCTCGCGGCGGGCAGCGGGCCGATCGTCAACCCGTTCCCGCTGCATCGGTCGCGGCGGCGTGGTCGGGCGCATGCGCATCACAATCCGATGGAGCCACACCGCAGGGAGCGGACCGGGTTGTATCGACCGACGGTGCCGTCCCGGATTCCGCGCAGCATCCCCGACGAGGAGTTCAACGAGATCTTCGCCCGGCTGCCCTCGAACAGAGACCGGGCACTGGTGGCGTTCTACGTCTCGACCGGCGCCCGCGCGTCGGAGCTGCTGTCGGCCACGCGGGGCGATGTGGATCCCGGTCGGCAGGTGATCGCGGTGGTGCGCAAGGGAACCCGTGTGGTGCAGGAGCTGCCGGCCTCGACGGACGCGTTCGTGTGGTTGCGCCTGTATCAGGTCGAGACGGAGGGTCTGGTCCCCAAGGGAAAACGCCAACCGTTGTGGTGGACGTCGCGAACACCGATGCGGCCGTTGACCTATCACGCGGCGCATCGGATGTTCGAGCGCGCGGCGCAGCGTGCGGGTAGTTCGGCGACGCTGCACGCGCTTCGGCACACCGCGGCGTACCGGATGGCCGAGGATCCGGCGTTGCCGCTCACCGATGTCCAATTTGTCCTCGGGCATGCCCTGTTGACCACGACGCAGATCTACTTGACGCCCCGCAAGGAGGAAGTGATCCGCCGGGTACTGGCCCATCATTCGGAGCAGACTCGGCAGGCCGCCGAGCGGGCGCGGCCGGCTCCTGCTCCCGGTTATCGGCCCGAGACGCTGGAGGTGCTGTTCGGGAGCCGGACATCATGACCGAGTCGGACGTCCTGAATGAGGTCATCACGTTTCCGGGTGTGTCCTCGCGTCCCTCCAAAGCCCAGCGTGAGTCGGCGCGCACCCGATTTCCCCCACGGCCGGTGGTCACGGACTGGCCTGCCACCAGGCGGGAACGCGGGGAGGTGTGGGAGCGGCTCACCAGCGGGATGTTCGTCCTCGACAACGCCAACAGCCAGGATCGACGCATCCGCGGGCTGGCGTGGCTGCTGGGTTGGCTGGCCGACCAGCCGGGCCAGACCTGGCAGCAACGCTGGATGGCCAGCGGCGCCGACGCCGCCGGCGGGGCGTGGCGAGACCTGCCGATCGCCTGGCAGCAAGCGCGTGGTCGAGAGTCACGATGGCTGCGCGCCGAGCTGTCGGGGGCACTGGTCGTGGCGATCTGCGGTGATCTCGTCCGCCCCTCGCTGAGCTGCCTGGTGGCCGGCGCCGCCGGTAAGGGCTCCCTGACCCGCAACCTGGCCCGCACCCGCGACTCGCACGGGTTCGCGCGTCTTCGAGCGTTGTGCGCCGCCGATCCCCACGTGTCCGGCTTCGCCGCCGCCCTCACGCTGCGGCGCAGCGCCGAAATCATCGCCGCCAAGGGCGGCACCCTGGCCGACGTCACCGTCGGCGACGCGCTGGAACTGATGGACCGCGAAGCCGAAACCTTCACCTGCCCGACACGCGATCACAAGGTCTTCTATCGGATGTTGCAGGAGATGGGGACCTTCGGACACGAGGCACCCGAACGATTGCGAGCGTTCCGAACCGCAGGCCAGCTCACGCCCGAGGAACTCGTCGACCGCTACGTGCTGCAGTGTCGCCCGGTCCGCGACATGCTCGTGGACTACCTGCGGGAACGCCAGCCGGCGATGGACTACACCAGCCTGAAGAATCTCGCCTACTGCCTGGCGCAACGGTTCTGGGCCGACCTCGAACAGCATCACCCCGGGATCGACAGCCTGCACTTGCCCAGAGACGTCGCCGACGCGTGGAAGCAGCGTCAGCGGACCAAACCCCAGGTGATCACCTCAGCCCACGGCGAGAAGTCCGTCGTCATGGTGGAGCGGATCGGCTACCGCCAATGCCTGACCCCGGTGCGGGCCCTCTACCTCGATCTGTCCCAGTGGGCGATCGAGGATCCCAGCCGGTGGGCACAGTGGGCGGCTCCCTGCCCGGTCGGTCAGGAAGAGATCAGTCAGCGCAAATTCCAGCGCCACCGCAAGGCGCGGATGGACGCACGGACCCGGGAACGACTACCGGTGCTGCCGGTGCTGGTACGGACCGTCGACGCGCGGCGGAAGAACGCCACCGCGGTCCTGCAAGCCGCCCGCGATACCCTTCCCGGCCAATCGTTCACCGTCGCAGGCCAAACGCTGACTCGCTCGATCACCAGGACCACCGAGAAGGTGTGGGCCCACGAAACCGCGATCGGCAGCCGCCGCGACCTCGGCCATGAAGAAGACCATGCGTTCTGGGCTTGGGCCGCCGTGGAAATCCTCCGTCTCACCGGTTGCCGGGTCGAAGAACTGTTGGAGATCAGCCATCACAGCCTGATCCAGTACCGCCTGCCCACCTCCGGCGAGATCGTGCCGTTGCTGCAGATCGTCCCCTCGAAAACCGATGAGGAGAGACTCCTGGTCGTCTCCCCGGAGTTGGCGGACGTGTTGTCGACCGTGATCCGCCGAATCCGTGAACCAGACGGGACAGTCCGGCTCGTTCCCGTCTACGACCGCTACGAATGCGTCTGGCGGCCGCCGGCTCCGGTCTTGTTCCAGCGTCGATTTCCCTCCGAGATCCGGGCGATCAGCGACAGCTGGCTGCGGACCATGCTCAACGCCGCATTTGTCCACACCGGCCTGAAGGATCCCGCCGATGGACGCCCCCTGCATTACGCGCCGCACGACTTTCGAAGAATCTTTATCACCGATGCCGTCATGAACGGCCTGCCACCGCACATCGCGCAGATCATCGCCGGCCACCGCGACATCAACGTCACCCTCGCCAGAGGCCGTCTACCCCGAAGAGGTGATCAACGGCCACCGGGCATTCATCACCCGCCGGCGTGCGCTGCGCCCCAGCGAGGAATACCGGATCCCGACCGACGAGGAATGGGCCGAATTCGTCGGGCACTTCGAACGCCGCAAGGTCGCCGTGGGCGACTGCGGCCGCTCCTACGACACCCCCTGCATCCACGAACACAGTTGTCTTCGTTGCCCATTGCTGCGTCCCGACCCCACCGCCCGGCCCCGCCTCGAACAGATCCGCGACAACCTCATCGCCCGCATCACCGAGGCCGAATCCCACCGCTGGCACGGCGAAGCCGAGGGCCTCAAGGTCAGCCTCGCCGGCGCCAACGCCAAACTCGCCCAGATCACCACCCGTCGCAACAACGCCGTCCAACTCGGCATCCCTGCCTTCACCGACGCCGCCGGACGCACCACCACCGACACGACCGGGCCACATTACCGAAACCATCCATGACGCCCGAACACCAAGGCAATAACCGCAATTCACGAATATTT
>JAOPWF010000715.1 GCA_025965815.1 Mycobacterium sp. | reverse complement strand
TGCCGTCGTCGTTGTCGACGATCTGCCCCTTGTAACCGAACTCGACGGGTTTACCGAGCCTGCCTTTGGCGATCGGCCGGGCATCGCGGTCGTGCAGGCTGACTACCCGGCTGGCTCCGTCGGGGATGGTTCCGGCGATCCGTTGCCGGGCCTGCTCGGTGATCTTGGCGGTGGCGTCCAGTAGGTTCGACAGGTCGTTGATGGCGCGGGCCAGCCGTCCACGCCGGCGCCCCGCGGCGGGATCACGCATTCCCGCCTCGGCTAGCTGGGCAGCCTTGGCTTGTGCTCGGCGCAGCGTTCGTCGGGCATTGACCAGTAAGCGTGCGCGTCGCGCGCGGCGGCCTGGGCCAGCTCGGCGAGCTCACCGGTAATCCGCTGCACGCCGTCTTTGACCTGGTCACGACCCAGTTGGCTGCGGGACCGCAGTTTCGCCGCGATCCCGTGTGCCCGCTTTCCCGCGGCCCGGGAGCGGTCGCGCAGCCGGGTCCGCACCGCCCCGCCTGCGTTGTGGATCCGCGAACCGGTGGTGCCGATCCTGCGGATCGCCTTGGCCAGCAACCCGGAGTCGGTCGGATAGCACACGTTCGCCGCGACAACCGTGGTGTCCACGCGCACCCGGTTGGTGCGCAGCACCTTCGCCTCGGCAGCCTTGGCCAGCAAGGCCTCGTTGAGCCCCTGCGACCGCCGCGCTAGCGCACCGGGTGTTCAGCTTCATCAACGTCGTCGGATGCGGCACCGCACCGTCCAACGCGATCCGGCAGAACCGCCGCCAGGTGATCGAATCGCTGACCTCCCGACACAACGACTCAAAACCCAGCCTGTAGCGGAACTTCAGGAACATCAACCGCAGATAGGTCTCCATCGGCGTCGACGGACGCCCGACCCGCAGGTCGAAAAACGGCGCAAACGGGACAAAGAACACCGGATCATCCAGCAGCTCATCGACCCGCGCCAACTCCTCGGGCAACTTCAACAACTCGGGGGGCAAAACCGCCTCCCACAGCGACTCCTTCTCGCCAAGGGTTCGAGACCATCGTCCCAGCTCAGCGCCGTCCGAGCGCCTCGCCACGCCCAGAGTTTTTCAGGTCGAAGTAGTTAAGGGCGTCTTGTTTGAGATCTAGTCGACGACTCCCCTAAACCGGGATAGCGCACGTACGGGGGTACCAATGACAGCGGAGTGACGATCGCTATCAACACTCCGGCCATACGACTCAGTAAATCGATATGCTGGTGGATAGCTCTCTTTACGCCAGGACTTTCAGCAGACACGCATCTGCCAGCCATGCAGTACGCCGGATCTTCGGAGACTAGTTGTGCTCAACCGCCTATTCACAACGGTGGTCCGCCCACCGTACGTCTGGCTGCGAAACGCGAGTACCAACATGCTCTTCGAGCGGCGGCTAGGGGTGCGCACTACCTGGAGGGCCGAACTTGATGAGCTCGGGATAGCACCCGACGGCCACGCGCACTACGAGCCCGTCGGGTGGCTGACGCTACGACGGATTCTGCCTCCGAGGACTGTTAGCACGGATGACGTCTTCCTCGACGTCGGCTCAGGCATGGGTAGGGCGGTGCTGCTCGCCGCCGGATACCCGTTTCGGCGTGTGATCGGTGTGGAGCTGTCGACTCAGCTGAACGCCATCGCGCAGGACAATCTCGACCGCTGCAGGGACCGGCTGCGGTGCCAGCATATCCAGCTCGTCAATGCCGACGCGGTGGAATACGAGATTCCGGATGACGTCACTGTCATTTTTATGTACAACCCCGTCCGCGGGGCTAACTTCGCGGCCGTGGTTAAGAACGTGCTGGACTCCTACGACCGCAGACCCCGCATGATGCGGATCGCCTATGCAAATCCCATCGAGGAACCCACCCTGCTATACACGGGTCGCATCCGGATGGTCCGGCAGGTCCGCGGGTGCCGTCCAAGACGGGAGTGGTCGAGATCGAACTCCGTCAGGTTGTACGCCGTGCAACCCAGCCCGCCCGACCGTGACAATTTCGTCATCGAACTTGACTACGAGCAGGGCTAGCGGCGCAACCTAGGTGCCTCGTTGAAATTCCGGCTACCCCGGGACGATTGGAAATAGAGTCTGCACTTCGACGTGGCCACCACAGTCTGCTCCGACCAGGTGTTGCCGCTCACCGACGTGTGACACCGATGGGAAGTTGCGATCGTTCACTCCCTTTGTCGCCCACCCCTATTAAGTAGCTGAAAGGCAGCTACCCGCTGATTTTCAGCTTTGCGAAATCCCTCAAATGGGGTGTAAATGGCTCCATGACAACCCGTCGAATCTGGAAGAAGTCGCGCCCTTTGACCGCGCGGTTGTCGAAGGAGTTGTGCGCCGGAGAGGTCTTTGCTAGGCCCCATCTCGAGGGTCGGCCTGCCAAGCGCCACTAGACGACCCGCTGGAGCCAGATGCTGCTCGGACCGAGGTGGCCGCTAACCGGATCCACCCAAACGCCCGCTCCCTCTACTTGATGATGGTTGCTGCTCTGTGGGAGGTGCCGTAGGACCACCTCGGGGTGCTCCTGCCAGATCCAGGAGCTAAAGAATGTGATTTGAAACGTGTTGTCGTAGCTCAGGAATGAGCGCAACAGATAGGACTCGTTCCAGCTTCGACGCTCAGTCAGCCAGTCGTCATGGTATTCGAAAGCATAGAAAATGTCGTGCACATGTATGACGACACCGGGCTTCAACCGCGGAAGAACTCGAAAGAACAACCAATTGACGTCGCTGCCCGGCTTGCTGACGTGAGTGCTATCGATAAATAAAATGTCACCATCATCGAGAACGTCAAATGTCTCGATTGGCACATCCTGAACTGCACTCCGGTGCAATGTCGTTGTCGCCTTATCGTTTTCTTGGAGCAGTCCTAATAGGCGCTCGGGATATGGCTCGATAAACGTCAATTCCACGTCGTGAAGTTCCTGATCGCGCACGTCGAGCGCGATTGCGGATGAGAACCCAGACCCCACCTCCACGACTTTCTTCGGCCGAATGGTGGTCAGCATGGAGTAATACACGGCTCCGTCGTTCAGCCCATACATGCGGTTCACCGGGTTGTAGCGGCGCCACGACTTCGGGAAATCAGGCCATCTCGGCCCAAGACGGTCGGCGAATTCGAGCTGCTCTGCCGACCGAAGGTCGTACCCATCGCCGAGCGCGAGCTCGGGCCGCTGAGCGCGGGCGCGACTGGCGTCGGCGATGCTGGAGATCGGCGAATAGAAATGTCCGGGCGGACTGTAAAGAGGCTCCTGCATTATCCGCGAGGCATTCAACACTTGACGTGCGAAGCGACGCATCTTCATGCGGTCAATCTCCTAATCGTCGATCAGGTTAGACCCAGGGTATCCGACAGTGCGCATGTCGACGGAGGAATGCAGCCGCGAGCCCGAGCACTGAGTGTCGACGGGAACAACCGAGCGACCTCGCATTGAGAGTTTGCGCTTGTTTTATGGTTCGCCCACCGCGTTCGTTCGATGTTCGTTCCGCCGACCGCAGAGGGTCCATTGACTCTCGGGGCTCGGCCCGGCCTTTGCCAAAGGTGTCCGAACACGGTGTTGGCGAAGCGCCTTGGCGACTCGGAGTGACCGGCAGGTCGACCGGGCATGCATTGCGGCGTCGGTGTGCGTCGTCAGGCGAACGACGGGGTGGCGGCAGCCCACCACACGTTCGAAGGGCTGGTCAACGATGAGGACCAAGCCGTCGACGCTGGGGGAGGGCCGCGGCGATGTCGTCGATCCACTGGCTCTTCGGCTTCCAGTCGACAGAGGGTGGACGAAATCCTCGGCGAGGCCGAACTAGACGAGCGCGGCCAAGGCCTCGGCAGGATCGTTCCTCACGGACGACGTAGCGAAAACGCTGGCGAAGGTCTAGTGCTCGATCACCGCGACGGCGTCAGGTCGAAGACAGACGCCGCCGGCTACGGGCAACGAATCCGGCGCCTGAGTAGGCTCGAACACATGCCGCCACTGCCGACGCGGGTCGCGCCTTGAGTCCTTCGCTCCCCGATCGTCTGGTCATCGGCGACGAACTGTCGGGCAACATCGGCAAACCAGGCCTAGTGATCATCGAGTCCGACGGGGCACCGTCATCCTAGACGCGAAATGCCACCAGACGCCCCCGCCGGTACGCGCCGCCGTCAAGCAATGGGCGGACGCGCTCGCGCCGTGCCCAGAGTGGCCCTGAATTGCCTTAATCCACTCCTCCGGCTGCGGGTAAGCGACGCCCTCGACTGTTTCGCACCGAACGCGGCTACCATGCAAGCTGAGCCGGCAGCGAGGGATCAGTCGATGCACAGAACTCTTGATCGATCATGACGACTGTGTTGCATATCTCGGCCGACTACCCCGATCCGTTTGTGCCCAACAAGCCAGCCGCCGTCGCCAACCTCGTAAATGGGGCGCCCGGATTCCGGCACGTCGTCTACTCGCTCAACCGGGTGAACGGGCTTTCCGGCGTCGCGGCCTCGCAGTTCGGCGAGGACCGCGTTTGCGTAATCTACCGCGCGCCGCCGATGGG
>JAOPWF010000633.1 GCA_025965815.1 Mycobacterium sp. | reverse complement strand
GGGATGGTGTTCACGTAGTCCGTCGACGTCAGGGCCGGGATCGCGACTCGCTGTTCGCCGGCGCGCTCCAGCAGTCGCAGCATCAGGTATCGGGCGCGCGCAGGCCCCGAACGCTCGAGCAGATCGTCGAACGATTCCAGCCACTCGCCGGTTTCATCCGGGTCGATATCCGGCAGGTAGGACGCGACGCCCTCGCGGATCACCCGGACACGGTCGGGTTCAGCTGCGGTGCCGGAGTTTTGAGCCAGGTCCTGGCGCACGAACTCGGTAGTCAACTTCCGCTCCTCGGTAGGCGGTGCACGAACTCTTATCGTCCACCTATCGTGCCGCAGATGCACCGCTCGCGGTGCCTAGTGGAATTAAGAGTCATATGGACGATTACCCACGTTGTACACCCGGGCGACCGCACGTCGTAACCGGTAACGTCTTGGGCTGTGCTGATCGGATGGTTGTCCGAGCCGCGGGGCGGGTCGGGATTCGACGGCGGCGGCGGGGGCGCCGGTCGCCGGCGCATCCGGATCGCCGCGCTGGTGGTCGGCACCCTCGCGACGTTGGCGATGGTGGTTGTGGGCTGCACCACGGTCACGGATGGCATCCCGCGGGTGGACGCAAAGGAAGCCCCCACCTACCGGGCATCGATGTCGGCCTCGGTGGAGGCCTCGGCGGCCACGTCCAGCCAGCGCGAGTCCCAGCGTCAGCAGTCCCTGACAACGCAGGCGATCCACACCTCGTGTGAAGCGCTGAGCTCCAGCAGCGCGGACGCCATCGACAAAGTCAATGACTATGTCACCGCCTACAACCAGAACTCCGGTGACGTGCAGTCCAAGGTCGGGCCCGCGGTCGACGCGCTCCACCGCAGCGCCGACCAGGTCGCGGGCAGCATGACCGACCCGGTGTCATCGGAGATCAAGGACGCGATGAACGCCTGGATCGACGCGGCGAGGGCGGTCGCGACGGCGATCAGCAGCGGCGCAAGCACCGAGGAGTTCAACACGGCGATCACGAAGCTGAACGACTCCAGGAGCACCGCGCTGGGATTGTGCGACGCGACATATCGATGAACCCGACCGCCAGGGTTAACGCCAGATACCCGACGTGCGACGATAGGGGCCGGTTAATTCGGCGCGCTGAGTTTTGAAGGAGGGCACACGGTGGTCGCGGCGGCTGACGCCCCGAACTACGCCCGCAAGCTGGGCATCGAAAACGGGCAGGTTGTCCAGGAGTTGGGGTGGGACGAGGACACCGACGACGACATCCGTGCCGATATTGAGGACGCTTGCGGTGGCGAGCTCCTCGATGAAGATGCCGACGAGGTCATCGACGTCGTCCTGCTGTGGTGGCGTGACGGTGACGGGGACCTTGTGGACAGGTTGATGGACGCTATTACTCCGCTCGCTGATGACGGTCTGATCTGGGTGGTGACACCCAAGACCGGAAAGCCCGGCCATGTGCTGCCGGCCGAGATCGCCGAGTCAGCGCCCACGGCCGGTCTGATGCAGACGTCATCGGCCAATCTGGGCGACTGGAGCGCCAGTCGTCTTGTGCAGCCAAAGTCGAGAGCTAGGCAACGCTAGTGCTTGAGGTCGGGACGACTGCGCCGGATTTCACCCTGCGCGATCAGAACCGGCAGGACGTCATGCTCAGCGACTATCGCGACTCGAAGAACGTGCTGCTGGTGTTCTTCCCGCTGGCGTTCACCGGTGTCTGCCAGGGCGAGCTGGATCAGGTCCGCGACCGGTTGCCCGAGTACGAGAACGACGACACCCAGACGCTGGCCATCTCCGTCGGGCCGCCGCCGACCCACAAGATATGGGCGACGCAGAGCGGCTTCACCTTCCCGGTGTTGTCGGACTTCTGGCCGCACGGCGCTGTGAGCCAGGCCTACGGCGTGTTCAACGACGACGCCGGCTTCTCCAATCGCGGGACGTTCGTGATCGACCGCACCGGCGTCATCCGGTTCGCCGAGATGAAGCAGCCTGGCGAGGCCCGCGACCAGGCGCTGTGGACCGACGCGCTGGCGGCGCTGAAGTCCTGACTCAGCTGACTGTGACTGCGATGCTGCCGATCGGATAGCCTCCGCCGCTGTCCCCGCCGGCCTGTGCCAGCGCCATCGGCGCAAGATTGCCGGGATTGGTTCCGCCCGGTTTGTGCTCGTTGCACATCACCCTCGCGGCCAGCTTGTAGGTGCCTGCCGCCAGCCCTTGGTGGGCACCGATATCGCATCGTCGCGGGACTGCATCGCCGGGTGCTGGCTGGTGTTCGAATAGTTCTTCGCTGCAGCCAGATCGGTGAGTCCCAGCGGCGACTGCACCGCCGCGACGACCGCATCCGCGCTGTTGCGCACGGCCTGAAGCCGTAGCGAATTTCCGCGTGTTCCCAGGGGCCGTGTAGCCTGCCCGGCACGGGGCGTGTAGCTCAGTGGTAGAGCTCTGGTTTTACACACCAGCGGTCGTAGGTTCGATCCCTATCGCGCCCACCAGTGTTTTCCCAGTTCAAACGGTGTTTTGTCGTGGCAGTCAACCCCCCGCTGTGCCAGGAATGTGCCAACCGAATCCCACGCGGCGCTGGCGTTCGAAGCTGCGGGCAGCCGTCGAAAGGATGAGGCAAACGCCGATCTCTTCGGACTTGATTACCTGGGCCGTGGCCGCCAGCTCCGATCCGTAGCGGCCACGGTCGGGCCGTAAGACCTCGCCAGAGGCCACCAGTCGGTCGAGGGCCTTGATGCCAGGATTGCCCAAGGCGGCGAAGATCTCGGCGTACTGCGCCCCGTTGGAGTGCTGTCGCAACGACGCCAACACCTCAGCTGCGCGGCGGCCTCGTTTGTCGCGCTGGGCCACCGGCGTGCCGTTGAGCCGCAACGTCACCAGAGCGTCGATGTCGGCCGTCCGTAGTTGCTGCAGTGCCATAGCACCGAGGTGGTCGATAATCGGCT
>JAOPWF010000631.1 GCA_025965815.1 Mycobacterium sp. | reverse complement strand
TGGGCGCAGAGCTGAGCGAACCCGCAGAAGCTCTGCGGCTCGCAGAGGAGGTCGGCGACGTCGACGTCCTGGTCAACAACGCCGGATTCCCCTGGTTTGGACCGTCGGAAAAGCTGGCCGTCGACACCCTGGATCGGCTGTTTGCCGCCAACGTGCAAGCCCCGTATCTGCTGGTGTCGGTGCTGGCCCCGAAAATGGTGGCCCGCGGCGACGGCGTGATAATCAACATCGCCAGCAGGGCCGGCACCCGCGGTCGGCCCGACAGCGCCGCCTACGGCGCCACCAAGGCCGCACTGGTCTCCTTCGCCCGCTCCTGGGCCGCTGAATACGGACGCGCCGGCATCCGCGTGAACGCCATCTCACCAGGACCCATCTACACGGGCGCAGCCAAACGCGAACTGTTCGATGCCTGGGGCAAGACCACACCGCTCGGTCGGGCTGGCGAGCCGCAGGAGATCGCTGCGGTTATCGGGTTTTTGGCTTCCCCCCGCGCCGGGTACATCACCGGCACCAACATCGCCGTCGACGGCGGCAGCACCGCCGCCTAACACCACCACAGACCGAACACGACTTCGGTTGTACGCCGTGGCGTCGTACAACAGGAGCGGAAGCCGCCACCGTAGCAGCAGTTCGGATCCGTGGTCCAGTCGCCGAAATTTGCAAGGTAGATATGGACGACTTGGGCGGGGATCGTACAGACTTAGATCGCGAACCCCAGCTCGCTCAGCTATGACTCGCAATCTTCAGCTGGACGAGACACGCAGGACCGCCCAAATGCTGCTGATAAGTGGTTGAGTGTCAGGGCTTTTCGGCGTCGTTTGCGTGTTGTTCGGTGTTGAGCGCGCCCTGTCGTTTGCGCGCTCGTGACGCGCGCAGGTAGGTGGCGTTGCCGCATGCACGGGAGTCGTGCCATACCGCACTGTTGTTGCGGGAGCGGTCATAGAACGACACCGCGCACCGATCGTTGCGGCAGATTTTCAGTCGGCGCCAGGTGTCTAACCGTTGGGCCGTGAAGATCTCAATCAGCACGATCCCGCTGACCCGGCGGCTTCCGTCTCCGCGCGGCTCCAGCAGCGCCTCACCGTCGGGTCCCACCCGCGCGAAAACGGATGCCGACGGCAGCAGTGTCGCGTCGTGAGGTTGATCGGTGGAGCGCACCAAGCTTGTCAGATCGGCCCGCAGGCCACAGAGCATGTCCAGGTCGGCTTCGGTGAGTAGCACACGGCTTTGCGGCACGCCTGTTTCTCGCGACCAGCTCTGTAGAGCCCCGTCCAGCCAACGTTGTGCGCTGTCAAGGTCAGCGAGCAGGTCAGCCGCGGGTTGAGGCTTGGCGGACTGGGCGGGATGGGTGGGATGGGTGTTGAGGAAATCTTGGACAAAACCCAGCCCGGCGGGCGCAGGTGAGAGTCCGTGTCTGTCAGTGGCTGACCAACCCATACCCCCATCATAGCCCGATCGAACCATAGCACGACAGTATCGTGTCCGTGTTGCATACGTCGATGTCGGCTGTTGTCGGCGACCACCAGCTCTGCGCAGCGCGTCTGGAATGACGGTGCGAGCTGCCGACGGCGCAGCCCGAACAGGCAGGTCATCCGATCATAGCGGCGCCCAGCAGATTCAGTGGGGCGACTGGCGCACACCGACCGGATGGGGACGCCGCGAGTCCCGACGGCATAGCACTTGACATGTGCGTAACGTTGACACTACTGTCGCAGTTGGGACGGAACACCCTATGAAAGAAAGGTTCACCATGATCACGCTGGCTGGCGGAACCGGACTTGTCGGTAAGTCATTGACCCAAGCGCTGGCGCGTGACGGCGAGCAGGTACGGGTCCTCACCCGCGACCCCAACGCCGCTGCGGCCGCTTTTGGTGATGCCAAGCTCGAGATCGTGGGCGTCGACTTCGATGACGCTGCCACGCTGCGGGCGGCGTTCACGGCCTCCGACATGGCCTTCATGAGCTATGGGAGCAGCGACCGTCAGGTCCGTGACGAGATCGCGCTCATCGACGCCGCTATCGGCGCGGAGGTGCCGTATCTGGTGAATCTGTCAGTCGGCGGCGCGGGGGGCACCCACCCCGCCAACGTCGTGCGGTGGCACGCCGAGATCGACGCCTACCTCGCCACCACGGGTGTCGCGTCAACGGTGGTGCGTCCCACGACCTTCACCGACACCATGCTGAAACTCGCCGCCAACTTTGTCCGTTCGGGCGCGTGGGGTGGTCGTGGAGGTACGGGCCGGGTGGCCCTGATCGACAGCCGCGACGTGGCCGCGGTCTTCACTGTCATCCTCACCGAAGGCCCCCAGCGTCATGCCGGCAAGATCTATGACATCTCCGGACCCGCGGCCGTGACGATGGACGAGGTCGCCGGATACATCTCCGCGGCGCTCGGGACCCGCGTCGAGTATCACCCCCGAACCGAGGCCCAGCAGCGCGCCGTGCTGGAATCTGCCGGGCTACCCGGACTTCTCGTCGATGTGCTTCTCGGGGTCGACGACATCACCTGCGACAACGTGTACGCGATGCCATCGCCCACCGTCTTCGATTTGACCGGCCGCCCCCCACGTTCGGTCGAGGACTGGGTGCACGAGCACGTCTCGCTGTTCGCCGCGCCCGCCACATAACACCACTGGGTGATCTGACGGTCAGCTGCCCAATTTTCGGGCCGAAGTCCACACCTGATAGGAGAAGAGCACATGATCGTGATTGCCAAAGGTTCCATAACTCGTCCAGATGGGCTGGCACCACACCTCGACGACGAGACGCGGGTCATGCGGGAGCTCAAAGCCGAGGGCGTAATCAAATCTGCATATCGGCGCGCTGCCGGGCCAGGGTTCTATTTCATCCTCGAGGGACCCAGCATCGACGCCGTCCGAGAACAAATCGACGCCGACCTACCCTTCGTCATCGAGGACCTCGCGACGCTCGAATACGACGCGATCTACGAAATCTAAAACCTGGATAGACAACCGCAGCTTCGCCCGCAAGGTCATCAACCAGTGCGAACCGCAACGATGTTTGATGTCGAACGAACGATCACCGGCCTGCGGGCAAAGACACGGGGAGACAACATGACCGCACAACGTAGTGACACCCTCGCCGAGGGTTGGGGAGCGTCGCGCTCACGCGTAGTGACTTGGCATGATCCCGGCCCCAGCACCGCGCGGGGCCTGACGATGGCCGGCCTGGATTACCTGCAGGCGATGATCGACGGCTCGCTGCCGCCGCCACCCATTTGTCAGTTGATGCGCTATGACATCGTCTCGGCTGAGCCGGGTGGGGTCGTGTTCACCTGTGAGCCAGACGAATCGGCCTATAACGAGATCGGCGTCGTTCATGGCGGTCTTGTCTGCACCCTGCTGGACTCCGTGGCCGCCCTTGCACTACACAGCATGCTGCCTCAAGGCCGCGGCTACACCTCAGTGGAGATCAAGGTCAACTACCTCAAGGCAGTTCGGCTCGGCAGCGGATTGCTCACCGCGACCGGCACAGTGGTCAAGGCCGGTTCCCGGATCGCCTTCACCGAAGGCATTGTATCGGCGGCCTCGGGCGCCGTGGTCGCCACTGCCTCTAGCACGTTGGCCGTCTTCGACCTGTGACCTGTCGCAGTTCGACACGTCCGGCGCCGTCGCACACGGCCTACGCAGGCTCCGCCTCGGCTTAAACTCGCACGATGAGCGACCCCCGCGCGGTCAACCGGGCGCTTGTGCGGTTTGACCTGCCGCGCCTGGGCGACGTCAGCGGGCTGCGCGGAGTCCACCTGCAGTGCCACATCGGCACCGAGACCGTTTCGCTATCGCGGCTCGGGCCGGTCTGGACTTCTCTTCGGGCCGGCTCGCCGAGGCTCGGCGCAGAGAGGCGTTCGACCTCGTCTTCAGTAACGCTTTCGACCATGGCTTCGGTGACTCGGTCGTTCGGCCGCCAGAACCGACAGTGACCAATAGAATCAATGCTCAACTTGTTCCGGGGCTGGTGACGCCAATAAGCGGGGGAGGCGAGTTGGCACAGAATGGTTCAGCGTCGACTCAGGCAACGAACCGGTCGACAGATGTGGCGACACCCGTCGTTCTGGTGCCCGACGTGCTGACGAGCGGCGAGTGCCGGGACTTGATCGACGAAATGCTCGCTGGGCCCAGGGAACCCACCAATGTGCTCCGTGCAGGGCACGACGAATACGCGCCCAGCGCCCGCAAAAGTGAAAGCTGCTATCCGAGGGGACCGACCCGCGTGATGGCCGAAGAGCAGGTGGAGCGGGCGGCTCGGCTCAACTGGCCGAATGCCCCGGACGTCGCGTCTCTCATCGCCTCGGCGCACTACTTCCGTTATCCGGCAACCGGATTCGTCGGGCCGCATCGTGACCGCTCCCCGAACCACGATGACCCACGAGAAGTGCGGTGGCGCTTCGCGTCGCTGGTGCTGTTCCTCAACCCGGCTCCTGCGGGCAACGACTTCGACGGCGGAGCGCTGGTGGTGTACACGCCACGACTGAACGGTCCAACGGTGCCCACTGTGGTTCGACCGGTCGCCGGAACGTTGGCGATGTTCGAGCCGGGTCTCGTACACGAGGTCACCCGGGTGCGCAGGGGAACGCGATACTCAATGGTTACCTGGTTGGTCGCCGAAAACCTCTACCCCGAAGGGAATACCGCTGCAGTCTCTCCATGACGCCCGTAACGAGCGCGTCGCGATCGACATCACCACCGATGTTGTCGACGACTTCGGCCCCGAAGTGTCGTCGCTGTTGCGGCGGGCCTCGGCCGGGCACCTCTACGACGAACACGTCGTCCCACTGCAGGGTACGAATTCACTCGTGGCCGCGGTCGCGACCCGCACGCTGACCTGGCCCTCGACCGGGGTGCGTGCGCTGGAAGCCGAAGCGGTCGCATTCGCCTGCATTGGGGCGATCCGGCGCGCACTGCTGGTACCCGCGATCGCCACCGCCCAGAATCGGCTCAATGTCGGCCTGTTGGCGGCGACCACCAAGGCATTGCTCGAATCGCTGGCGCAGTACGACTGCGACGAGGTGGTTGTTTTCGCCCGCGAGGGTTCGACGGTGGTGCAGGCGATGCTTGTCGAACTCGGTTTCACACCGTCTACCCAGAACGCGGTGACCGACGACGCGAGTTTCATCGCCTATGCCGCGGAGCCACCTGTTCTGCTCGATCGCCTGGGAATCGCGGGCTTGACCGAGGGAGACACGCTGGCGCTGCGGGTCGACGCGCCCACCGCAGTGCGGCTTGGGACATTCCACTTGACGTTGGACGCGGCCGCGCAGCCTTATCTGCAGGGCCGGCCGGAATGGGCGGAAGTCCTGACCGGTCTCGCCGGATGGGGCTTTTATCCCATCGACGGTGGCATCAACACGCCCTCGGCAGGACCCACCATCGACGAGCAGGAACTTACCAGCCCTGCGGATGGCTGAGACCCGATGTGCGTCGGTGGTGATCTCCGTTCTCAACGAGGGCGACCGACTCGTTGACACCGTCGAGTCGATCCTGGCGGCACGGGCCGTACCGCGCGAGATCATCGTGGTCGATGACGGAAGCACCGACGGCTGCAGCGACGCCCTCCTCGGACAACGCTGGCGCGACGGCGGGGTACGGGTGTTTCGCCGCGACCATGCGGGCATAGCACCCGCCCGTAACTTCGGGGCCATCGCGGCCTGCGAGCGTGTTCTGGTGTTTCTCGACGCGCACTGTTCGGTGGACGCGACGTGGCTTGACCCACTGCTGGAGATCCTCGACCGCGATCAGTCGGCCATCGCTGTGCCGACCATCGCCAGCACCACCGCCCCCGACGAACGTGGCTGCGGCGCCAGGATAGTCAACGACCTTTTCGCCTATCGATGGGTCGCCCCGCCGGCGTCCGCGACGAGCGAGGTCGGTGTCGCCCCCGGCGGATGCTTCGCCCTCGCCCGCGAGACATTCCTTGACATCGGTTGTCTTGGCGCCCTGTCCGACTTCGGATTCGAAGACGTCGAATTCTCTATACGCGCATGGCGGTTCGGACTGCCGATCATCGGAACCTCAAAGTCCTTTGTCCGGCACGACTTCCGGAGATCGTCTCCCTACCCGCGCAACAACAAGAGCTGGTTGGCCAACATCATCCTCACTGCACTGCTACACCTCGACTCCGAGGATCAACGCCGCACGCTCGAAGCAGCGGCCGGATACAGCGCCTTCGCAGGGTCGATGATCGACGTGCTGGGCACCGAGTGGCGCCACCGACGCGAGTGGATCGATGCCCGCACCGTTCGCAACATGGCGTCGTACTGGGCACGGTTCCCGATGGTCGTGCAGCGGACGGGGTGAACACGCCTGCGGGAGATGGATTTCTTAGGGAGCGACTGAGCAGACGGAACCACACCCCTCTAGGCGTGTGGCCCCGTCTGGCCGGCCGTTGTGGCGGTTTACAGGAAGGTGTACGTCCAGACCTGGCCGTTGTCCCGGATGTTGAAGATGATTGTGCCGGGCTGCGAAACCGGATTCATGTGATGAAAACGGCGTACTCAATTGGAAACCGCGCATATTGAAAGCCTGCGTACAGCTCCGCTGGGACGCGTCGAAGAACTTGACGGCGGCGTGGACAGTCTCGAAGACTCCTCCAGCTGCTATTTCGACACCGCTGTCTGGCAGCGCGGGCATCACCGCCTGCTCGGCTGACCGGCGACGAGTGATCGCTGGCCTGGTAAAGGCCAAACATTGTTGCCTGTGAAGGGGACCCGTTTGGTGGTCCAGTCGCTATGCGACTTGGGGTTGGTGGGTCGTGGTCCACTGTAGGGCGAACTCGGTCGGGGTGAGTTCGCCGTGGGCGGAGTGGGGTCTGTTGGCGTTGTAGT
>JAOPWF010000624.1 GCA_025965815.1 Mycobacterium sp. | reverse complement strand
CCGTACTCCGGCGCGGATTACGACTACCACGTCCCAGGCGACACGGGCGCCACAAGCGCCCGGCCTGCCATGGAGTTCGGCGGGGACGACGACACCGACTACGTGGCCGAGCCCGCGCCGCTGCCCTGGTACAAACGTCCACCGATTCTGTTCGGCGCCGCCGCCGCGGCGGCACTGCTGGCGATCGGGGGCCTCGCGGTGACGCTGACCAGCGTTTCGGGCAACAGCGGTCCGGTTACCGAGACCAGCACCACCCTGTCCATGGAGCCCTCACCCGGCCAGGCGTCCGTCGCCCCGCCGCCCACTACCGTCACGGTGACGGGGTCGGACGGCAGCCCGTCGGTGTCGACCTTGCCGCCTCCACCGCCGAGCAGCACCACCGCGCCACCGCCGACCACCACAACGACCACGCCGACGACAACGACCACCACCACCACCACCACGACGACCACCACTACGACGACCACCCAGACCACCACGACAACTCCACCGACCACCACGACGACGGTCGCGCCGCCCACCACCACGGTCGCACCCCCCACCACGACGGTGACGATCATCACCGGGGTCACCCCACCGCCGTGAGTGCTCCGGCGCTTGGCCCGCTGAGCGACGTTCCGCCGTCTGCACGAGATGTCATCGGCGCGCTGCGCGACGCCCCGACCGCGCCGGTCAAGGTGCTGGTGTCCGGCGGGATCGGAACCGGGAAAAGCGCACTGCTCGCAAACGTCCGGGTCACGCTGCGCGCCGCCGGAGTGACCGTTCTGACGCGACCACCCGAACCCGGTGGCCGTCCGGATGCCGCGGTCGTCATCGACGACGCGCACCTGCTGGGCGACGACGAACTCGCGGCGCTCACCGGGCTGGTGTCCGATCCGGAGGCGACGATAGTCGTTGCGGCCGAACAACTTCAGCATCATCAGGCACTGCGCGCGCTGGTAACCGCGATGGAACGCGAGAATCCCGTCCTGTCGCTGGGTGCCCTGCCGGCCGCCGAGGTGAACCGGGCCGCCGGTGCCGCGCTGGGTGCGCCTGCGCCGCTGGAACTGGTGCGGACCCTGATGGCCGCGACAGCCGGACTGCCGTTCCTGCTCGGCCCCGCGGTCGCCGCGGCGGCGTCGCCCGACCAGGACCCGCCGGCGAACGCAGCGGCCCGGGCCGCCCGGTTCGCGCTGATCGAACGGCTGCGCCGGGCCGACGAGCCGGTGCTGGACACTCTGCTGATCGCGTCATTGAGCCCTGAACTCGGACCTACCGATGTTGCGGCGGCGCTGCAGGTGTCCGCCGCTGACGGCCAGGTCTTCGTCGACCGGGCCCGGGCCACCGGTCTGATCGCGCCGTCACACAGCCCGCCGTTCCTGCGTTCGGTACACGAGAGCGTCGCCCAGATCATCGGCACCGCGCGGCACCACGACATCGAAACCGCCCTGCTGCGTTCACAAGTCGAGCTGACGACACTGTCGGCGGACCTGGCGCTGCGGCTGGCCGAGCACGGACTACGCGACGACGGCCTGGCGGGCGCGCTGTCCGAAATGGCCACGCAGACCCGCGGCCAACCGGCGCGCGCGGCGCGGCTCTACCGGGCGGCCGCCGATGCCGGAGCCACCGCGCTGAGCGCAGCCCTGGCCGACGCGCTGGCGCTCACCGGCGATTTCGGCAGCGCGGGCCGGTTGGCCGACGAGCTGCTGGCCTCCCAGGACCCCGCCGAACGCGCGGCCGCGGTGCGGATCGCGGCGGCCATCGCGGCCCACGACGGCGGGACCGCGCAGGCCGCCGACCTGTTCCGCTGGCTGGGGCCCTATCCCGATGCCTTCGTCAGCGCCGCGGGTGCCATCGTGTCGGTGGCCGCCGGTGACGCGGCCGCGGCCCGGGCGGTGCTGACAGCGGAAAGCGCCGGACCGCCGACCTCGACGGCGCGGGCCGCCCGCAGCCTCGCCGACGGGCTGCTGCTGTCGCTGGACCAGCCGTTCCCGGTTGCGGTCGCACGGCTGGGGCAGTCGGTCACCGTCGACCAGCCGGCGTCGGTCGTCATGCCCGACACGCCCGCGGCCCTGGTCACACTCGCGGCCCTGCACGGCGGCGATTCGGTGCGGGCCCGCAGTGTGATCGGCAGGGCGGTACGCGCTGAGCGGGTGGTCGGCTCTAAGGACAACGTGTACGCGCATCGGCACCGGCTACTGCTCGGCTGGGTCAAGATGCAGGACGGTCAGTTGACCGCCGCAGCAGCCGACGTCGCCGGGGCCGGTTCGGCGGTGCTGCATCGCCGTGACGCACTGTGGGGCACGGCACTGCAGACGGCGATCGCCCGGCGCGCCGGCGACAGCGGGGCGGTGCAGAAGCACTGGTATGCCGCGATAGAGGTGCTCGCCGAGTACTCGGTCGATCTGTTCTCGCTGCTGCCGCTGGGCGAGTTGTGGATCGCGGCCGCCCGGATGCGTCAGGTCGACCGGCTCCAGCACACTGTCGAAGAGGGTTTCGCGCTGCTGGACTCGCTGGGCAATCCGTTGCTGTGGTCGGTACCGCTGCACTGGGCCGGGGTGCACGCCGGGATTCTGGCCAACTCCCCGGAATCGGTGGCACCGCACGGCCAGGCGCTCACCGCGGCGGCCGCGCACAGCCCGTTCGCGAAGGCGCTGGCCGGGGCGGGCCGGACCTGGTTGCGGGTGCTCGCCAACCATGTCGAGCCCGACGAAGTCAGCGCGGCGGCCCGGTCGTTGTCGCAGTTCGGG
Source organism: Mycobacterium sp. (assembly GCA_025965815.1). Lineage (GTDB taxonomy): Bacteria > Actinomycetota > Actinomycetes > Mycobacteriales > Mycobacteriaceae > Mycobacterium. The sequence goes on along the minus strand of JAOPWF010000624.1, from coordinate 1,160 downwards.
CTGACCTGGGACGCCACCCGGCTGGCCGGGCAGGCGGCCCTTCAGACGCCCGACCCGAAGGTGTCCGGGGCAATGTTGCAGCTGGCCCGCGACCTGAAGCTCACCGTCTCCAGCCAGGACGCCGTCGACGAGGCGCCGGCCGTCGAGCCGACCGTCGGTGCCGTTGCGCGCACCCCGGCGCGCGCGGTTTCGTCGCAGCTTTCCGAGCGCGAGCGCGAGGTGGCCGAACTGTTGCTGCTCGGCATGCCCTACCGCGATATCGGCGGCCAGTTGTTCATCTCGGCGAAGACCGTCGAGCATCACGTCGCCCGGATCCGTCGCCGTCTGGGCGCCGAATCGCGGTCCGAGATGCTCTCGATGCTGCGCGCCATGCTGGCCCCGCAGGCCTGACCGCGGCGCCCTGCAGCCGGGTTAGGACAACCTGTGTAACGACGTTACTGACCGAGATGTAACTATGAGCAGGCAATTGAACTTAAGTTACCGACCAGTAACATGGGACAAGTTACCCTCGAGTAACTTGGTGATGGGAGATAGCCGTGGAGACGCAGACGCTCATCAGGATGGTCATTGGGCTACTGATGACGGGCATCGTGCTGGTGTTTGCCGCCCGACGCGTGCTCTGGCTGACGAAGTTGATCCGGTCCGGCCAGCCGGTCGGCGACGAGGGCGGTCGTAAGGACGACATCCCCGGCCGGGTCAAGGCGCAATTCACCGAGGTGTTCGGTCAGCGCAAGCTACTGAAGTGGTCCATCCCCGGCCTGGCTCACTTCTTCACCATGTGGGGCTTCTTTATCCTGGCCACCGTCTACTTAGAGGCCTACGGAACGCTGTTCCAGCCCAACTTCCACATCCCCTTCGTCGGACGCTGGGGGGCGCTGGGTTTTTTGCAAGACTTCTTCGCGCTCGCGGTGCTGCTGGGCGTCATCACATTCGCCATCATCCGGCTGATGCAGGAACCCAAGGAGCACGGCCGCGAATCGCGGTTCTACGGCAGCCACACCGGCGGCGCCTGGCTGATCCTGTTCATGATCTTCAACGTCATCTGGACCTACGCGCTGTTCCGCGGTGCCGCGGTGAACACCGGAAACTTCCCCCACGGCTGGGGCTCGTTCTTCTCGCACGGCATGGGCGCGCTGCTGGCACCGCTGGGTCACACCGCC
>JAOPWF010000770.1 GCA_025965815.1 Mycobacterium sp. | reverse complement strand
GGGGTCAGGTCGGCACCCTCGAGCGTGGGCAGGTCGGACAGGTTGATGACGGCGTCTTTCCACCCGATCAACCGGTCCCGGTCTTGCAGTGGCAGCCCGAACAGCGTCAGGAAAACCTGCGACGGGTACGGGATCGCGATCTCGGCCATCACCTCGCACCGACCCTTCGCGGCCGCGGCGTCCACGATGTCGATCGCCTGCTGCTGCAGCGACGGCAACATCGGGCCCAGCGTGTGCGGGCTGAAGAACGGCTGCAGAATCTTGCGGAAGCGGGTGTGCTCGGGCGGATCGAACGCGATCGGCACCAGCGGCAGCGGACTGCCCAGCATGTCGAAGGCCCGCTTCGAGGAAAACAGCGCGGGATTGCGCAGCGCGGCCAGCACGTCGTCGCGCCGGGTGAAGTGATACCAGCCGTTCATCAGCACCACCGGGCCCACGTCCCGCAGTGCCTCCCAGCCGGCACCGCGGTCCCCCGCCATCGGCAGCGAGGCCCACTCGATCTCGGGCACTCCCTGCGTGTCGATTCCAGCCGGGTGGACGGTGGTCATGAGGGCTCGCTTCCTCGTCGGCGCCATGCCTATCGGTGTGGCACCGAGGGTAAGCCGCATGACCCGGCGCGTCTCGCAATTGAGACGAAAGCGCAAGACACTCGCACGCCCCCGCCGAAGCGACGGGGGCGTGCAAGCTTCGCGGGTCTACTTGAGTGCGGCTGAGATCGCGTCGCGCGCGCGGTCCAGTATCGAAGCGAACGGGCCGGCGAGATAATTCTGCTTGGCCGACTCGACGCCAGGATGCGGGTGGGTGGGCGCGATGGCCTCGGCGGCTTCGACCGCCTTGGTCATCCGTCGCAGGTCATCGTCGCTGAGTTCCTTGCCCAGCTTGGAGAACTCCTGCGTCTCCTCCTGCTCCGCGTGGTGCAGGACCGCCTCCTGCAACTTGGTGAGCGCCTGGATGAACTCGTCGGATCCGATGTCCATCTTCTCGATCTCGGAGAGCGTCTTCTTGGCTTCGTTCTCCTCCTTCAGGCGCGCATCGACGATGGCGTCACCGGAGCTGATCGCGGTGCGGGCACGCGGATGGACGACCATCTCCTCGGCGGTCTCGTGAACGGCGAGCAAGGTCCGCAGTTCGGTGAAGGACCTCTCGCGCTTGCCGGTGTCGGTCGACTGCAGGGTTTCGCCGAAGAGCTGGCGGATTCTCTTGTGCTGGTCCTTCAGGAACTGGACGACGTCTTGTGTGGACTTCACCGATGTTTCGGCCATGGGGTATTACCTCCGCTTTTTCGGGGATTGACTCAGTGGGCGCAGTAGGCTGAGCGCCTTTAACCGCGGTACCCACGCGGGTACGGGATAAACCTCTGGCAGGTGGGCGCGTCAGTCGTCGGTGTTGCGAAGCTTGGCCTGCATCCGGCGATTCACCGGCTCCGGCAGCAGCGCGGAGACGTCTCCGCCGAACTCCGCGACCTCTTTGGCCAGCGAAGACGACACGAACGAGTACTGCGCGGTGGTGGCGACGAAGAAGGTGTCCACCCCGGCGATGTGCCGGTTCATCTGCGCCATCTGCAACTCGTACTCGAAGTCGGTGCCGGTGCGCAGGCCCTTGACGTTCGCCGTCAGCCCATGGGATTTGACGAAGTCCACCACCAGCCCCTGGCCGGACTCCGCCCGCAGGTTGGGCAGATGCGACGTGGACTCGTTGATCATCGCGATGCGCTCGTCGATGCTGAACATCCCCTTCTTGTTGGGATTGACCAGCACCGCGACGACGACCTCGTCGAACTGTGCGGCGGCGCGCTCGAAAACATCGATGTGGCCCAGCGTCACCGGATCGAAGGATCCCGGGCATACCGCGCCGCTCATGGGAGTCGACCGTAGCAGGGCAGGTCAGGCCCGCGGGTCGGCCACGCTGGCCATCTCCAGCCGGGTGTCGCCGTAGCGGCGGTCGCGCCACGGACTCCAGCCATCGGGCCAAGTGACCGGCGGGCCCGATGCCGCCCGTTCCACCACCACGACCGCCCCCGATGCGACCCATCCGCCCGCGGTCAACGCCGCCAGCATGGCCTCGACCTCGGAAGCGGGCACCTCGTACGGCGGATCTGCGAACACCAGATCCACGGCACGGTCGGCGCACGCAGCCAGGACCGCCGCGACGGTGCCGCGGCGTACTGACGCCCCCTGCAGCCCGAGTGTCGCGATGTTCTGCACGATCACCGTGGCCGCGCGCGGGTCCGACTCCACGAACAGGGCCGACGCCGCGCCCCGCGACAACGCCTCCAGCCCAAGCGCTCCCGAACCCGCGTACAGGTCCAGCACCGAGTGCCCGGTCAGGTCGAGGCGCGCGGTCAGCACGTTGAACAGCGATTCGCGTACCCGGTCGGTGGTGGGCCGGGTTCCGCGTCCAAACCGGCTTTGGGGCACCACGATTCGTCGCCCGCCCGCCGCGCCGGCGACGATCCGGGTCAGCTGACCACCACCAGCAGGTCGCCGCCCTCGACCTGTGCGGTCTCCGAAACCGCCACCCGTTCAACGCTGCCGGCCTTCGGCGCGGTGATCGCCGCCTCCATCTTCATCGCCTCGATGGTGGCGATGGTCTGGCCGGCGCTGACCTTGTCACCGGCGGCGACACCGACGGTGACAACGCCGGCGAAGGGCGCCGCGACGTGGTCGGGGTTGGTTCGGTCGGCCTTCTCGGCGGCCGGGACTTCGCTGGCGATGCTGCGGTCGCGCACTACGACCGGGCGCAGTTGGCCGTTGATAATACACATCACCGTGCGCATACCCCGCTCGTCGGGGTCGGAGATCGCCTCGAGCCCGATCAGCAGTTCGACGCCGCGCTCGAGCTGCACGCGGTGTTCGTCGCCGTGCCGCAGCCCGTAGAAGAACTGGTTGGCCGACAACTGCGAGGTGTCACCGAACTGTTCGCGATGCGCATCGAATTCCTTTGTGGGGCCGGGGAAGAGCAGCCGGTTGAGCAACGCCTGGCGCTCGGGTCCGGCAACGCCGAGTGCAACCTCGTCCGCATGGCTGAGTTCGTCGTTCGGCTTGGCGGGCGGGCGGCCGTCCAGCGCCTTGGTCCGAAACGGTTCGGGCCAGCCGCCCGGCGGGTCGCCCAATTCGCCGCGCAGGAACCCGATGACCGAGTCGGGAATGTCGAATCGTGCGGGGTCGGAGGCGAATTCGTCGGCCCTGACGCCCGCCCCGACGAGCGCCAGGGCCAGGTCGCCGACGACTTTCGACGACGGGGTCACCTTCACCAGCCGACCCAGTATCCGGTCGGCGGCGGCGTAATTGGCTTCGATCTCCTCGAACCTGTCGCCGAACCCGAGGGCGATGGCCTGCTGGCGCAGGTTGGACAGCTGACCACCCGGGATTTCGTGGCTGTACACCCGCCCGGTCGGAGCGGGCAGCCCGGATTCGAAGGGAGCGTAGACCTTTCGCAGCGCTTCCCAGTACGGCTCCAGGTCGCACACCGCCGAGAGCGACAACCCGGTGTCGTACTCGGTGTGCGCGGCGGCGGCTACGATCGATGACAGCGCGGGCTGGCTGGTGGTGCCGGCGAGTGGCGCCGCCGCGCCGTCGACGGCGTCGGCACCGGACTGCCAGGCGGCCACATAGCTGGCCAGCTGACCGCCGGGGGTGTCATGGGTGTGCACGTGCACCGGCAGGTCGAATCGGCTGCGCAGCGCACTGACCAGACTCTGCGCGGCGGGCGCCCGCAGCAGTCCGGCCATGTCCTTGATCGCCAGGATGTGTGCGCCGGCCTCGACGATCTGGTCGGCGAGCTTGAGGTAGTAGTCCAGGGTGTAGAGGTTCTCCCCCGGATCGGACAGGTCGCCGGTGTAGCTGATCGCCACTTCGGCTATCGCCGAACCGGTTTCGCGCACCGCGTCGATGGCCGGGCGCATCGATTCGACGTTGTTGAGCGCGTCGAAGATGCGGTAGATGTCGATCCCGGTCGCGGTGGCTTCCTCGACGAACGCCGACGTGACCACCTCCGGGTACGGCGTGTATCCGACGGTGTTGCGGCCGCGCAGCAGCATCTGCAGGCAGATATTGGGCAGGGCGTCGCGCAGGGCGGCCAGCCGCTCCCAGGGGTCCTCCTTGAGGAAGCGCAGCGCGACGTCATAGGTGGCACCGCCCCATGCCTCGATGGACAGCAGTTGCGGGGTGAGCCGGGCGATGTAGGGCGCGACCATCACCAGGCCGCTGGTACGGACCCGGGTGGCCAGCAGCGATTGATGCGCGTCACGGAAGGTGGTGTCGGTCACCCCGACCGCCTTGGAGTCGCGCAGCCAGCGCGCAAAGCCCTCCGGGCCCAGTTCCAGTAGCCGCTGCCGCGAACCGTCGGGCGGGGCTGCCGCCAGATCCACCTCGGGCAGCTTGTCGTGGGGATAGACCGGGGACGGGCGTGGGCCGTGCGGCTGGTTGACCGTGACATCGGCGAGGTAGTTGAGGATCTTGGTGCCGCGGTCGGCCGACGACCGCGCGGTCAGCAGCTGCGGACGCTCGTCGATGAACGACGTGGTGACCCGGCCCGCCTCGAAATCGGGGTCGTCCAACACGGCCTGCAGGAACGGAATATTCGTCGAGACGCCGCGGATCCGGAACTCGGCGACGCCACGGCGGGCCCGTCGCACCGCGGTGGGGAAATCACGGCCGCGGCAGGTCATTTTGACTAGCATCGAGTCGAAGTGGGCGCTGATCTCGGCGCCGAGGTGGGTGCCGCCGTCCAGCCGGATGCCCGCCCCGCCGGGTGTCCGGTAGGCGGTGATGCGGCCGGTGTCGGGCCGGAAGCCGTTGGCGGGGTCCTCGGTGGTGACCCGGCACTGCAGCGCCGCACCTCGCGGCTGGATCGAATCCTGTTGCAGCCCAAGGTCGTCCAGTGTCTCCCCGGAGGCGATGCGCAGCTGGCTGGACACCAGGTCGACGTCGGTGATCTCCTCGGTGACCGTGTGTTCGACCTGGATCCGGGGGTTCATCTCGATGAACACGTGATGCCCGCGCTCGTCGAGCAGGAATTCGACGGTGCCCGCGCAGGTGTAGCCGATGTGTCGGGCGAATGCCACCGCGTCGGCGCAGATCTTGTCCCGGAGCTCCTGGGCCAGATTCGGCGCCGGTGCCAGCTCGATGACCTTCTGGTGGCGCCGCTGCACGGAGCAGTCGCGTTCGTAGAGGTGGATCACGTTGGCGTGCTCGTCGGCGAGGATCTGCACCTCGATGTGCCGGGGATTGATGACCGCCTGCTCCAGGAACACCGTCGAGTCCCCGAACGCGGATTCGGCCTCCCGACTGGCGGCCTCGATCGCCTCGCGCAACGCGTCGGGATCGGTGACCCGGCGCATCCCGCGCCCGCCACCGCCGGCGACCGCCTTGACGAACAGGGGGAACTGCATCGTCTCAGCTGCGGCCAACAACGCGTCTACCGATGACGAGGGCGCCGAGGAGTCCAGCACCGGCAGCCCGGCTTCCCGCGCCGCGGCGATGGCGCGCGATTTGTTGCCCGTCAGCTCCAGCAGTTCGGCGCTGGGTCCGACGAAGGTGATGCCGGCCGCGGTACACGCGGCGGCCAGCTCCGGATTCTCCGAGAGGAAGCCGTATCCGGGGTATATCGCGTCCGCGCCCGCCTGCAGGGCGGTGTCAACGATCTCGTCCACCGACAGGTAGGCGCGGACGGGATGGCCCACCTCACCGATCTGGTAGGACTCGTCGGCCTTGAGCCGGTGCAGTGAGTTGCGGTCCTCGTAGGGATAGATCGCCACCGTGGCGATTCCCATCTCGTAGGCCGCGCGAAAGGCGCGGATGGCGATCTCTCCGCGATTAGCGACCAGGACTTTGGAGATCACGCGGCGGCCCCCTGCCCTCTCGGAGAAGTCGTGCTGTCTAGATAAGGGTCGACCAGTAGTTCCAGAACCGCACCAAGATCAGCAGAATGACTGCCGTGAACCATAGCGCGGTGATGGACCACCGCCATTGGTAAAGCGTGCGGGCGACCGCATTGCCGCGCTGGGGGTACCTCCCGCTTGCGGGGGACGGCTGCAGCGCGATGGAGGACACGACCACCAGCAGCGGGATGGTGATCGTCCACACCACCATGCAGTAGGGGCACAGCGCGCCGATGCGGTAGAGGCTCTGGAAGATCAACCAGTGCACGAAGCCGACGCCGAGCAGGGTGCCGACGGACAGCCCCGCCCAGTACCAGCGCGGTAGCCGTACCTTGCCGACGGCGAGCACGCCGGTCACCACGACCACGCTGAACGCAGCGATCCCGATCAACGGGTTCGGGAACCCGAAGGCCGCGGCCTGCGGCGTCACCATCACCGAGCCGCAGGACAGTACCGGGTTGATACTGCAGGACGGCACGTAGCTGGGATCGGCGAGCACCCGCAGCTTCTCGATGGTCAGCGTCACCGCCGCCGCCAACCCGACGAGGCCGGCGATCAGCACCCAGATCGCGCTGGCCCGGCCTACCGGAACGCCGGCGGAGCGGGCGGTCACGTCCTCGGGTGGCGCGCCCGGCTGGGTGGGTGTGGTGGCGGCGACGGTCATGATGCTGCCGGTGCACTCGCTGCGTTGAGGCCGGGGACGTCGCCGACGATTTCCTTGATCTTGGCGACCAGCGCGTCGGGCGTGCTGGGGCTCCAGTCCTGACCGTTGATGCGGATCGTCGGTGTGGCGGTGATCTTGGCTGCCTCGGCCAGCCCCTGCACCATGTTCAGGTATTTGCCGTTGTTGATGCAGTCCGAGAGCTTTGGGCTGGCGGCGCCCGCCTGACGCGCGGTCTCGATCAGTTGGGCGTTGGTGGGGGCGGTGCCGGAACCCTCCGCCGGCTGCTGGGCGAACAGGGCCGTATGGAACCGGCGGAACGCGTCGGTGGATTCGTCGGCCACGCAGTAGCCGGCGTTGGCCGCACGCGACGAGTAGTTCTGATTCGAAGGTGAATCAAGAATGGCGACCATAGTGTAGTCGGCCGCGACCGCGCCGGTGTCGATGAGCTTGTTGATCGTGGCGCTGTACTGGGCCTCGAAATCCCGACAGTGCGGGCACTGGAAGTCCTCGTAGACCGACAGCACGGCCTTGGGCTCGCCCTTGTCGTTCTTGATCAGCTGGCCCGACGCGACCCGCACCGCCTTGGCGTCGCCCGCCGCCGGCTTCTTGTCGTTGGACATCACGATGTAGAGGACCAGGGCGACCGCGAAGATCACCACGACGGCGGTCAAGCCGATCTGGATCGCCAGGTTCCGCCTGCGGTCCTGTGCCTTCAGGTCGTAGCTGGCGGGGCGTTTCGGTTTTGTGGCCACTGGTGCGCTGATCCTCGATTCCGGTGGTCCCGGCCGGCCCGGGTGGTTGGGTGCGGTCGGCATTGGCGCCTTCCAGACTACCGGCGACCGCGCGGGCGGTTCTCAGCCGTGGCTGAGATGGGCCCGCAGCGCGGAGATCATCTCCGCGGTCGCCGTGGCGCTGCCGCCGCCGAGTGGGAAGAAGTTACCGAAGGCATGGATCAGCGAGCCCATCCGCCGCAGGTCAACCGTCGTACCCGCGGCACGCAGCGCCGACGCGTACTGCTCACCCTCGTCGCGCAACGGGTCGAACCCGGCAGTCAGCACCAGCGCGGGCGGCAGCCCGGACAGGTCATCGGCCAGTAGCGGCGACACCCGTGGATCCGTCCACTGCAGGCCGGAACCGGCGAGGTAGTTGTCGTGGAACCAGTCCATGTCTCGCTTGTTGAGGAAGAACCCCTCGGCGAACAGTGTGCGCGACCGGGTCTGCGCAGTGAACTGGGTGATTGGATACAGGAGCAGTTGCAGCACCGGCACGGGCACGCCTTGGTCGCGGGCGAGCCGCGACACCACGGTCGCGAGGTTCCCGCCTGCGCTGTCGCCGCCGACGGCGATCCGCGCCGGTTCGGCGCCCAATTCCGCGGCGTGTTCCAGCGCCCAGTGGTAGGCGGCGAAGGCATCCTCCACTGCCGCGGGCGCCTTGTGTTCGGGCGCCAGTCGGTAGTCGACCGACAGGACGTGCACGCCTGCGTCGCGGCAGATGAGCCGGCACAACGCGTCGTGGGTTTCCAGGTCCCCGACCACGAAGCCGCCGCCGTGATAAAAGACGAGCAGCGGAGCCGCCGCGGTGCTGGATGTCCCCGGCCCAGCGGCTCCGGCGCCCGGCCGGTAGTGCCGTGCCGGAATCGGCCCGGCCGGACCGGGAATCGCCAGCTCGCTTGTCGCGACGTGGATGTCGGTGTCCATCATTGCCGCGGCGATGCGCAACTGCGCGCGGGCGACCACCGGATCGTTGCTGGACACCAGCCCGCCGACCCCGGACACCCGTTGCGCGGCCAACATCAGCTGCAGGGTGGTGTCCAGCGTGTTGCCGTCGATGGTGAGGGATCGACGGCCCATCAGCAGCCGTTTCAGCGGGTCGGGGATGCGCGGAATGAGGTGCAGCGCCACCCGGGCGGCGGCGTTGACGGCGGCATCCCGGAACGGGCTCTTACCGCGCGGCGGGGGGTCGGCGCCCGGCGCCGGCGGCCCGACACTCGGTGCCTTGACTCCTGGCAGACTTCGTGTCATGGCAGCTCCCTCAGTCACGCTCAACGACGGTAATTCCATGCCCGCGGTCGGATTGGGCGTTTGGCAGACGCCTCCCGCGGACACCGAACGCGCGGTCGGAACCGCCCTGGCGGCCGGCTACCGACACATCGATACGGCCGCAGCGTACGGGAACGAAGTCGAGACGGGCCGGGCGATCGCCGATTCGGGCGTCGCCCGTGAGGACGTCTTCCTGGTCACCAAACTGTGGAACGCCGACCAGGGCTACAACAGCACGCTGGCGGCGTTCGACGCCAGTATCGGGCTCCTCGGTGTCGACTATCTCGACTTGTACCTGATTCACTGGCCGGTTCCCGAACTCAACACCTTCGTCGACACCTTCAAGGCATTCGCCCATCTGCGGGATCAGGGCCGGATCCGGTCGATCGGGGTGAGCAATTTCGAGCCGGAACACCTGCGGATCCTCGTCGACGGCACCGGCATCGTGCCCACCGTCAACCAGGTCGAACTGCATCCGCTGCTTCCGCAGAAGGAATTGCGCGAGGTGCACGCTCAGCTCGGAATCGCGACGGAGGCGTGGAGCCCGCTGGGGCAGGGCTCGCTGCTGGAGAATCCCACCATCGCCGCCATCGCAGAAGAGCACGGGAAGACGCCCGCGCAGGTTCTGATTAGGTGGCATATCCAACTGGGTAATATCGTCATCCCCAAGTCGGTGACCCCCGAGCGGATTGTGAGTAATTTCGACGTGTTCGATTTCGAACTCAGCGAGGACAACATGACGTCAATAGGGGTTCTCGACGACGGAACGCGGCTCGGTCCCGATCCACGGACCTTCAACTTCACAGGCAGGTGACATGACGTCGGCGACTGAGATTCCCACCGTCACACTCAACGACGAGAACACGATGCCGGTGGTCGGCCTCGGCGTTGGGGAGTTGTCGGATGAGGACACCGAACTCGCCGTTACCAAGGCGTTGGAGTCCGGTTACCGCCTGATCGACACCGCGGCCGCTTACGGCAACGAGGCCGCGGTGGGCCGTGCGATCGTGGCGTCCGGTGTGCCGCGCTCGGAGCTGTTCGTCACGACCAAGCTGGCCACCCAAGATCAGGGCTACACCACGACCCGCACGGCGTTCGAGGCCAGTCTGGAGCGCCTCGGCCTGGATTACGTCGACATGTACATGATCCACTGGCCAGCCGCCGAGCTGG
>JAOPWF010000586.1 GCA_025965815.1 Mycobacterium sp. | reverse complement strand
AGGGCGACGTTCTCGCCGACGTCGAAGCTGGGCAGCAAGCTCGGGCCCTGGAATACCACCCCGACGCCGGACGGGTGTCCCGACCGCGTCGCGGGCAGTGCGGGCCATCGCACCATTCCCGTAGTCGGTGCATCGATTCCCGCGAGCAGGTGCAGCAGGGTGGACTTTCCCGACCCGGACGGTCCGGTCAACGCGATCCGCGCTGATGAGGGAATCCGGCAGTGCACCTGGTGCACAGCCTGCACCGCGGTGGGACCAGAACCGAAGGTGCGGGCGACGCCGATGCACTCGGCGACGATCTCCAGTGCGGCACCATCGCGGAAGTCGACGCCGACCTCCTGCTCTTCGCCGATGGCCATCAGCACATCCGCCCATCCTCGAGCCGGAGGACCCGGGTCGCGGCGGCCGCAACGGCTGGACTGTGGCTGGCCACGACGATCGCGGTGCCCCGGTCGGCTGCGGCGGTGAGCAGGTCGAGCACCCGCCCTTCGGTGACGCTGTCCACTTCGCCGGTGGGTTCGTCGGCGAGCAGGGCGGTGGGCGCGTTGGCGAGCGCGACCGCCAGCCCGGCCCGCGCGAGTTCTCCCCCGGAGAGCTGGCTCGGGTAGGCCGCCGCGCGCTCGTGGAGACCGAGCAGGCTCAGCACGTCGGGCCGGTCCATGCGGGCGCGGCCGGCGACGGACTGCACAAGTGCCAGGTTCTGCGCCACGCTGAGGTGCTCGATCAGGTTCGCGCTCTGAAAAAGCATGCCGATATGTCGGGCCCGGATCCGGGCCCGTTCTGGCTCCGGGCGATGGCTGATCCGCTGTCCGGCGATGCGCACGCTGCCGCCGTCGGGATTGTCCATCCCGGCCAGGCACGACAGCAGAGTCGACTTACCGGAGCCGGACGGTCCGGTGACAGCCACGAATTCGCCGGGCGCCAACGTCAGCGACACTCCTTGGAGTGCCAGGGTTTCCTCTTCGCCGGCGCGGTAGAACCGATACAGCGAACGGGCCTCAACCGCGGGGGGCGGCGCCGGTTCCACTTTTACAACCACTGCAGCGAGTCGGTGATGGTGCGCCAGGGATCGACATTGTCGGCCCCCACCGGACCGGAAAGCGTCAGGATCACTTCCTGGCCGTTGCGCCAGAATTCGTAGCGCTCCACCGCGTCGACCCCACTCTTGCCGGTGACCGGATTCGGCGGCGAGGTGGTCTGATAGGTGATCAGCACCGCCTGACCGGCCTTGCGTGCAACCACACTGACAGCTCCGAACCGGTATCCGGGAGTGGATGATTGGAGCGTCGATATCTCGTGGAGTGCGGAGTCCGGGGTAGGTGCGGCAGGGTTTGGATGCGTTTCGATGCGCACGGAGTTCAGTTTGTCGGTGAAGGTGGTCGCAGTGCCGTCTGTCGATTGCGCCCACCCTTCGGGCACGGACACCGTGAACAGGTGCTGGGGCGCGGTGAACGGTACGAAGACCTGGCTGTCGGGAATGTCTCCGGTCGGATTGCTCTCGGGTGCGGCCGTTGCGACGGCGCTACTGTTCGCGGCGGAACCCGATGACGCGGTGGTTCCGCTGGTCCCGCACGCGGCGAGCACCAGTGCGGCGGCGACGGCCGCAGTGGCAACGGACATCCTGCCGATGGCGGTTCTCACGAGTACCCCGATCACGCAGTCGCCTTTTCAACCACATCGGAGCGGGAACGTTGCTGTCCTCGCCGGCGTCGTGCCCGCACGTAGTTGACGATCAGCGGTAGCACCGAGATCAGCACAACCCCCATGAGAATAATCTCGATGTGGGCGCGGACAAAGGGAATCCCACCGAGGAAGTACCCCAGCAGAGGGACGGTAAGGCCCCACACCAACCCACCGAGGATGTTATAGGTGGTGAAGTCGCGGTAGCGCATGCCCGATGCGCCGGCCATCACCGGTGTGACCGTCCGAACCACTGGAACGAATCGGGCAAGCAGCACAGTGCGGGCGCCGTACTTGTCGAAGAACGCCTGGGCCCGCGCCAGCTGGTCCGGACCGAGCCGCTTAGCGCTGGGACGTTCGAAGACAGCCGGTCCGGCAGCGCGGCCGATGAGGTAGCCGCATTGATCCCCGGCGACCGCGGCGATCGGGATCGTAACGAGCAGACCCCACAACGGAATGAACGGGTGGGATTGCGCCGCAAGCACCCCGGCGGTGAACAGCAGCGAGTCACCGGGCAGGAAAAATCCAACCAGGAGCCCAGTTTCAATGAACACCGTTACGAGAAGCCCGATGAGCCCGAACGTGGACAGCAGGGTGTCTGGATTGAGCACTCCGGTGCTCAGCGCCAACGTCATCGAAGGGCCTCATGGTGGGATGCCGGCGTGATCGCCTGAGGTTCGGCTGGGGACGGGTCGTCTACCAGCGCACGCAGGGTCGTACCGCCGAGTGTCACCGCCGCTGCGGCGAGCAGCGCCCCGGCGATCACGTCGGTGAACCAATGCACTCCGAGATACAGACGACTCAGGCCAACGGCGGACACCACGAGCACCGCGAGGGTGGCGAGCAGGCTCTTCACGACATGGCTTCGGCCCAAACCGATTGCCACTGCGATGATCCCGAATAAAGCGGCGGTGCCGGTCACGTGGCCGGACGGAAACGAGTAGTCAGTTTCCAGCGTCTCCTGGACCGCCATCGGCGGCCGGGCACGTACCACGATCAGCTTGATCAACGAGCAGAGCACCGATGCGCCACCGACGGTGACGATGACGGTTAGACCCAGCAGGAACGACCGGAACCTCCAGCCAACGACCGCGGCGGCAAGGGCTGCCAGGGCGGCTGTTTCGACGGGCCCGAACACGTTGGTCACCGCGAGTGCCATGTGATCGATGGCCGGGTGGCGGTGGGTGACGAACCACCCGGTGACGGAATGGTCCACGTCTATCAGCCATCCGCGGTCGCTGACCTGCAACGCCAGCACGGCGACCGCCAGCAGCAGACCCCCAGCCCGAAGCGAGGTGGGCCACCAGTTCGACGTGCGGTGGCAGTACATCCAGCCGACCCCGAACACGGCGCCGGCAATGAACAAGCCCACGAACGCCGTCTCGGCCGGTCCGTTCGCGGCGATGAGATGGGACACCGCCATACGGACGGCACCTGCGGATTCGCTCACCGGCACAGTCTGCCGATGGCGGCCTGTGTAGACGCTGAGAGTATGTCGCGCCGCCAAAGTTGCTCTGGTGTACTGGCCCGGATGAGGGAGGGACGAAAGGTTGCGCGTACTGCTGATTGAGGACGAGGTCCGCCTCGCTGACACGATTCGCCTCGGGCTGGGCGCCGAGGGATTCGTCGTCGATGTCGAGCACCGCGGCGACGACGGTTTCCAAACCGCGGCATCGGACAAATTCGACGCGATCGTGCTTGACATCATGCTGCCGGGGAAAAGCGGCTATGACATCGTTCGCGATCTGCGCGCCCACGGTGTGTGGACGCCGGTACTGATGCTTTCGGCGAAGGACGGCGAATACGACCTGGCCGATGCGTTCGACCTCGGCGCCGACGACTATCTGACCAAGCCGTTCTCGTTTGTCGTGTTGGTCGCACGGCTACGGGCGCTGGTGCGCCGGGGCGCACCCGAGCGACCCGCTGTCTTGACTGCCGGCGACCTCGAACTCGACCCAGCGCGCCACCGGGTTGCCCGTGCCGGAACGGAACTGACGTTGACGCCGCGCGAGTACGGCGTCCTGGAGTTCTTGATGCGCCACCGCGGCACCGTCGTAACGAAGGGGGAGATCGTGCGATCGGTGTGGGACACCAACTACGACGGCGACGACAACATTGTCGAGGTCTACATCGGTTACCTGCGCCGCAAGATCGACCTACCGTTCTGCCGTCAGCGCATCGAGACGGTCCGCGGTGTCGGCTACCGGCTCGTCGACGGCTAACGGAAAGCGAACGACGAACCGCGCTCCCCCACTGGACGATTCACCGATGGTGACGGTGCCGTGGTGAGCGTCGGCGATCTGCGCGACAATCGACAGGCCCAGGCCGGCGCCGCCGGCTTCCCGGGCCCGGGGCGAATCCACGCGGACGAAGCGGTCGAAGACTCGGCGACGCTCAGCCGGCGGTATCCCCGGTCCGTCGTCTGCGACGACAATCTGCGCCCGGCCGCCGGAGTCGGCGCATTCGAGGCGAATAGCGCTGTGCGTGTGCCGGATCGCGTTGTCGACCAGATTGCGGACGAGCCGTGACAGTGCCCGTGGGTCGCCGGTGATCCGAACCGGGCTGATTGCGGTGAATACCCGCAGCCCGGTGATCGCCCGGATCCGGTTCGCTTCGGCGTAGACGATGTCGTCGAGATCGACGTCGACCTCGTTGCGCAGCTCGGCGTGCTCGTCGCCCCGCGCCAGGAGCAGGAGGTCTTCGACCAAGCGGTGCATCCGATGAGTCTCGGGTAACAGCGACTCTTCGATAAGCGAGAGGTCCAGGAGTTCTGGGTGGCCGTGGGCAAGGTCAAGGGCGGCAGTGATGGTCGCGAGCGGGCTCCGCAACTCGTGCGACGCGTCGCTGACGAATCGCCGCTGAGCGGTCTGGCCGGCTTGAAGGCGGTCCAGCATGTCGTTCATCGTCACGGCCAGCCGGGCGACCTCGTCATCCGCGGATGGGACCGGGATTCGTTCGCCGAGTTTGCCACTCGTCATCGACGACACTCGTGCCCGGATACGTTCGACAGGCTGCAGGGCCGCGCCCACGAGCCGGTAGGTGCCGAACGCGACCACGGCGACCACGATCGGGCCGCCGATTGCCAGGAGTACCGCAACGGTCGTGACGACCTTCTCGACCGGCTCGCGGTCAGCACCGGCGAATACCGTCACCGGCCCGTGCGGGGAGTTGACGCCGACGCCCGTGATCCAGAAGTCGTCCTCCGGGCTGAACAGCACCCGCCCGAGGAATTCCGTCGATCCCGGGGCGACCGTCCGCCGGGACACCGGCCCCGTGGGACTGCCCGCCGACTGGGCCAGGATCTTCCCGTTCTGGTCAATCACCTGGACGACCCCGACCTGGCTGTCGGTGGCCAGCATCGACCGGTCGAGCTCAGCGGCTGATTCGGTCTGCAACTGGTCGGCCACCTGGGTTGCCCGGGCGTCGGCCGTCGACCGCGCGGACGCTTCCAGGGAATGGAACAGGACGAGCAGCAATGCGCCACCGGCGATCATCAGGCACAGCGTCACGACGAAAGTCGCGGCCACCGCCGACCGTGTACGCACGGTCCACCGGGACGGCGACGCGATGGCCAGGACGAACCTCTTCATGACATCAGTGTGACCCTGACGTGACGAAATGGGCGCATCCGGTGCTGCTGTCCTCAGCGTTCCTTCAGCGAACCCCTGCCCGGATCCCGCTAGTTCACGCAGGGGACTCCGCCGCCGTCGACGGGCAGGCCGTGGTCCGGGGTTGGCGTCGGTGACTCGTTAAGAGAGGTCGCGTTGCTGGTATTGAACAATGCCGACGCCGACGAATCCGGTGCAGCCTGGGCGGACGGCGGCAGGTAGCCGTCGCCGAGGACCACGCGGACATGCCCGGCGGGCACGGCGGAATCGGCGCGGATGGCGATATCGCCGAGCAGGCCGGCGATGTCCTGAGCCTCGGATTCGGTGCCCGGAGCGTAATCGATTGCGGTGCTGGAGAACTCGCCGGCGAGTGCGTCACGTACCTCTCCGGCGGGGTAGCCATGGCGGGTCAGGTCCTGCGAAACGGTTCCGGCCAGCCCCGAAGTCTGTCCGGCGTTCACCACGTCGACGATGCTGGATGGCTGCGGCGCGGCCGAAGTGCTGGTGCTTGGAGCGTCGGCGAACGCCGCCTGCACCAGCGCTTTGATCTTGGCAGGGTCGATGACGTTGACGTCCTGGCCGTTGATCCGGTCGTAACGCACGATCGGCAGCGTCTGGTACTGCACATCTGCCCCGGCGATGGCCCCGAGCCGGCGGAACTGATTGGTGTCCCATCCACTGGAGAGCACGATGTCCTTCTGGGCGACGGCCATCAGGCTCTTGAGTTTGGACAGGTCAGAGAAGGTGCCCGCACCCTGTAGCTGCCGCATGACCGATATCAGGAAGGCCTGCTGGCGGTGGGTGCGGTCGAGGTCCCCGTTGTCCAGACCGTGGCGCTGCCGCACGAACGCGAGCGACTGTGCCGCGTTCAGGGTCTGCCGTCCGGCCGGGAAGTCGGCACCGGAGTAGTCGTCATGCGCCGGGTGGTTCAGGCACACGTCGATGCCGCCCAACGTGGCCGCCAGATCGTAGAACCCTGCGAGGCTGATCTCGGCGAAGGAGTCGATCGGCACGCCCACGAGACTGCGTACCGCACTGAGCGTGGCCGCTCGGCCCGCTTCGCGGCCTTGCGCTTCCAGGGTCGCCTGGTCTGTGACGCCCTGATCGGCCAGGGCTTGCTCGGTGGTGAACTTCGTCAGCCCATAGGCCTCTTTGATCTTGATGTGATGGTATCCGGGGATCCGGTTGAACGCCACGTAATCGTCACGCGGAATGGAGAACGCGGTCACGCGGTCGTCCGCGGCGATGTGCACCAGGATCAAGGTGTTCGTGTTGTATCCCCCGGCCGTGGAGTCACCGGCGTGAAGCTGATCCAGGATCGGCTGGGGAAGATCGTTGCCCTGCTGGTCCTTTCGGGAGTCCAGGCCGATCAACAGGATATTGACCGCGCCGCCGCTCGACCGGGGGCCGTCGGACGGCAACGCCTGCGAGACGGTGAACCCGGTGAAGACTCCGCGGCTGGCCCACCAGACCGACCCGGTGGTCCCCACCGTGAGCACCGAGATCAGCGCGACCAGAACTCGCACTACGACAGCGCGCCGGGAGACCGTATTCGGGCGGGCGTTGTTGGGCATTCGATGCCGGACGCCCCGATGTTTGGTCATCTCACCGGTAACACGGGAGCGACACCACCCGGGTCACAGACGAGGGTCGGCAGAAGACGTGCGCCGCCGCCCCGTGGCGCTGGGTAGGCCGGCATGGCGGTCGCACTTCCTCCAGAACTGGTTTTGTCCATCACGTCGCAGCCAACTACACCAGGCGCCGCCTCGCACAGCGAGCGCACAGTCTCGTCGGGGACGGCCCTCCACACGGTGGGCGCACCAGAGGTCGGTCCATCAGTCCACGGTAGGGAGGCTCGCTGAGAGATCACTGAAGTTGCCGGGCGCGAGCGGTCCAGGGTGGTCCTGGCTCACCGGTCGGCCAAGCCGTGGCTATGGGCGTAGATGACGGCGTGCACGCGGTCCCGCAGGTCCAGTTTGGCCAGGATTCGGGAGACGTGGGTCTTGACTGTTTCGTCGCCGACATATAGCCGGGCGGCTATCTCAGCATTGCTGTAGCCCGCCGCGACGAGCAGTAACACCTCCTTCTCCCGCGGTGTGAGGCGATCCAACCCCGGCGCGGTCGCGACCGCCGGGTGCTCGGGTGCGATCCCGGCGGCAAAGCGACCCACCAGGCGACGGGTCACCGATGGGTCGATGAGGGCATCCCCGCGCGCAGCCACCCGGACCGCGGCGACGAGTTCCTCGGGGGCCAGGGTCTTCAGCAGAAAGCCGCTGGCTCCCGCCGCCAGGGCCCGGTACACGTAGTCATCGACGTCGAAGGTGGTCAAGACGAGAATCCGGGTGCTGCAGGCGGGATCAGCGAGGATCATCTCCGCCGCGGCGATGCCGTCGAGTTTGGGCATGCGGATGTCGAGAATCGCGACCTCGGGCCGCAATCGGGCGCACTCGATGACCGCTGTCCGCCCGTCGGCGACTTCAGCGACACATTCCAAGTCGGGTTGGGTGTCCAGAACGGTTCGCAGACCGGAACGGAACACCGCATGGTCATCGGCGAGCAGAATCGACAGCGTCATCGCTGCTCCGTGAGGGGGCAGACCACAACGGTTTCCCACTGCTGCCCGCTGGGGTCGGGACCGTAGGCGATGGTGCCGCCGAACATGGTGGCGCGCTTGCGGATTCCCGCCAGACCTCGCGTGTGCGGCGGTGACTCTTCGGTGGGATCGTGCCTGTCGGACGCTGCCGCCGGGATTCCGTTGCGGGCGGCCACCGAGACCGATGCGTCACTGTAGCGGACTTCGATGTCGATGAGCGCGCCGTCGCCGTGCCGTTGGGCGTTGGTCAACATCTCCTGGGTGATCCGGTAGAGCGCCACGTCGAGTGAGTCGGGCAGCGCATGTGCGACACCGTGGGTGCTGAGGCGGCTCGGCAGTCCGGCACGGCGGACCCCGTCGAGCAGTTCCTCAAGATTGGCCAGCCCGGGCTGGCGGGTCGCGTCCGCCGGGCTGTGCAGGATGTCGAGTAGTCGACGCAAGTCCAGCATCGCTGCGCGGCTTGAGGTTTCAACCGCAGAGAGCGACTCGGCGAATCGGTTGGTCTCCGCCGAACCCGCCGAGGCGAATCGGGCGGCGCCCGCGTGCACATTGATCGCACTCACGTGATGGGAGATGACGTCGTGCAGGTCGCGGGCGATGGAACTGCGCTCTTCGGCGACAGCATGATCCACGGCGGCCTGCGCGGCACGGCTCTGCGCCTCGGCACGCTGTTCAAGCTCGGCGATGTAGCCGCGCCTGGCGGTGGTGTAGCGGCCGACCAGCCAGGGCAGGAGGGCATTCTTGACGACCTCGCTCAGGAACAGCACGTCGATGGAGCCCGCCCCGGCGACCAACCGCGCAGTGCCGACCCCCAGAGCTAGCACTGCCAGCGCCCTCCAGGCCGCGCCACCGTGTAGCCAGGCGCCCGCTCGGTAGGCGGCGATCAGCGAGCCGGCGTCGGAGTCCATGTGCGCCAGGCCTGACCCGCCGGTGATGACGGCAGCCGCTACCTGGACACCAGCGTGCGTGGCGGCGACCCACCCGGAAAACCGGGCCGGCAGGGCCAGTGCGGCGTCGGCCAGCGCCACCGCGCACAGCACAAGCCAGTCCTGCGGCCGCATGGCCGATGCGGGTCCGGCGACCAGCACCGGGGTCACGTCGGCCAGCAGGCACACCGCTGCGACCAGCAATGACTGGCGTGTCAGCGAACTCGTCAGATCGCGGGCGCCGCTGCTTGGTCGCTCATGCGCCGTCGAGACGGTGAGAGGGTCCACTCGTCCATCATCGGCGGTGCGGGGCTGTTGCGGGTCCCTCGGACGGGGGACCCGTGCTCACCTGCTGCGGTGACGATTTGGGGTGCTGCGACTTTTACCGTCAAGGGCGATGACAACTCTCCCGCCCGGCGTGAGCCGATGCCTCACCGTGGTCGCGGTGTTGGGCGCAGT
This sequence comes from Mycobacterium sp., assembly GCA_025965815.1. GTDB lineage: Bacteria > Actinomycetota > Actinomycetes > Mycobacteriales > Mycobacteriaceae > Mycobacterium. The sequence continues at coordinate 6,170 of JAOPWF010000586.1, read as the reverse complement.
GTTCTTGGCGTCGCCGTGCGCGTCGGCGCACGCTGACGCCGCGACCATCGGGGGTGACGTGGCGGTGGCCCAGACCCTCGGTGAGCGGGACCTCACGGTGGTGTTGCGCAGGGTCACCGGCGTTCCAGGGCCGCTGCGGGTGGACGTCATCACCCACACCGGCACTGCGCCCGGAACTCTGGCCCTCGAAGTGACGCCGGTGGGGGTCGCAACGCGGTCGTCCGCACTGCCCGCCCCGGGCGTCGCGACCGCGCGCGGCACCGTCGAACTGGGTGTGACCCCGGGCTCGTATTCGGCGACAGTGACCATCGACCGACCCGGACCATGGGAGCTGGGCATCGGCGACGGTCAGCGGATGGCCCGGATCCCGTTCGTGGCAGCGGTGCAGGCGACCTCCCCGCCCGAGCTCGCGATCTACGGCGGGTTCCTCACCGCCGGTGTCCTCATGCTGGTTTCCGGCATCGTCGCGGGCCGTGCCGGGCGCGTCGGATGGGCGCTTGTCCCCGCGGCCGGCGCGGTGGCCGCGGTGGCGGTGGCGGTGACCGGCGCGCTGCTCTCGTCGTCGCTGACGCTGCCTCCGCAGCCCGGCAACCAGCTCGACCCGACCGTCGACAACGTCACCAACCCGTACTCCCTGACGCGACCCCAGATCGTCGACTATTCACGACCACCGGTCACTTTCGTGCTGTCGGGATCCTCCCTTATGGCCGGCGTTGCCGGCGACGTCGATCTGAACCTCACGGATGCGGCAACCGGCCTGCCCGTCGACGACCTGCTGGTGCACGACGCTGCCTTGATCCATCTGCTGCTCATCGGCCCATCGGGACAGCTGTGGCACCTGCACCCCATCCGAATCACCGCCGGGCACTACCAGATTCACGTGAGGCCGCCCGAACGTGGGCACTACGCCGTGTCGGTGGAGGTTGCCCGCCGCGGAGGCGGCGTTCAGCTGGTCCGCTCGGCGGCCGGTCTCGACGTCGCCGGTCCGGCAGCGACTGTGACACCCACTGACTCGGTGCACCTGGACGCCGGTCACCTCAGCGGCGCGACCGTCGTCGACACCACCCCGGTCCACATCACGGTGAGCGCGCCGACAACCGGGCACCCCGCCACCGTCGCGGTCCGCATCGGCGACACCGGCGACCTGCAACTCTGGCTTGGCATGGTCGGGCACATGATCGTCGCCGGGCCGATACCGGGCGACCTGCCCGTCAGCGGCGCGGCGGTACAGAACGCGCCGGTATGGGCCCACGCCCATTCCATGGGCGCCGCCATGGGTGCAATGTCCATGGACCAGATGGGCGACGATGCCGGCATGCGCTCGATGGCCGGCATCGCCCCGGTCAACGGCGACAGCGCGCCCGACGAAACCGTCGCCGGCTATGGCCCCGACGTCGCCTTCACCTTCGACTTCCCCACGACCGGCCACTACGCCATCTGGGTGCAGGTCGAACGTCACTACCACGTCCTGACCGTTCCGCTTGCGCTCGAAGTAATCGCCGCGCCGCCCGGACCCCCGAAATGACGCGCCTGACCGTCGGGGCGCGCAGCGCTCTGGGCATTGTCGCTCTCATCGCCATCGCCGCCCTCGGTGGAGGGCTGCTGTGGCCCGCGCCGCCCGGCGCCACGGTCCTGCACACCGGAACCGCACACTACGTCGTCGCCATCGTGATCGAGAGCCAGCGGATCGGGATGACCTTCGTCGACGTCGACCTCACCGTCCGCTCCGGGGCGGCGCCGCCCGACGCCGTGGTCACCGTGCAGGCCGTGATGCCGCTGACCGGCCACACCACCGCACCCGTCCGGGCGGTGCGGGTGGGCAGCACCCGATACCGCGGGGAGGGGGTGCCGCTGATGACGACCGGCCCCGGCGAACTGCTCCTGACCATCGACGACAGCCACGGCGTCGAGCACCTCACCCTGCCCGTGTGGGTCACCGGCTGAAACCCACGGCACCGGCACGCAACCAGCCGCAAGCCCCGGAAGGACCCCATGGAACCCCAAACATCGAGGCGGACCGCCCAACTCGGCGCCTGGGCGGTGCTACTCGGCACCGTCCTCACCACCCTCGGCCTCGCGTGGGACGTGCAATGGCACATCGAGGTAGGCCCCGACACGTTCTTCACTCTGTCGCACCTCGCTCTGTACTCCGGCAGCGCGATCTCCGGCTTCGCCAGCCTCGCCATCGTGCTGCGGGTAACCGGGGCTCAGCGGGCCGGCCGACCCGTCCACCGCGAGGTCGGGGGCACACCGATCCAGGTCTTCGGCGGCACCTTCGCCGCCCCGCTGGGCTATCTGATCTCCGGAGTCAGCTCAGCGTCGTTTCTGCTTTACGGCCTGCTGGATCTGTGGTGGCACACCATCTACGGCTTCGATGCCGTGCTGCACTCCCCACCGCACGTGGCGCTGTTCCTGTCCATCTCGCTCACCATGGTCGGCAGTGTCGTCATCTTCGCGGCCGCGAGCGATCACCGCTGGGGACGCCTGGGAGTGCTGCTGGCCATCCCGATCCTGATCGTCTTCGCCCCGGTCACCACCAACGCGTTCAGCACCCTGCCGCTGCCCATCGATCCGACGGTCGCCGGCATCATCTTCTTCTCGACGATGCTGCTGATCGTCGGCGCAGCCGTCGTGCGCCGCCCCGGCGCCGCACTCGCCATCGCCGGTGTCCTCGCCGGAATGCAGGCGTTCCTGTGGTGGTTCGCCCCCTGGGCCGCGCACACCTACGCCGCCGCGGTCGGGCTCCCGCTACGGGACGGACTCAGCTCGCAGCCTCCTGCAGTGTCCAGCGGCGTACCGATGTTCCTGCTGCTAGCCGCGGCTTTTGTCGAGGGCGTCTTCTGGTGGGCCCGCAACCGAAACCTCAACGTGCCCAGTGCTTTTCTACTGGCCGGGAGCGGCTGCGGGTTGATCGTCGGTGCCACGCTCCCGCTGCAGCAAGTCCTCACCGACCCCACAGCACTGTTCGCCGCCGGCACTGCAGTCACCCTCGCCGTCGTCGGCGCGGTGCTCGGCGCCCTGGCCGGACTCCTCGCCACACCCTTCACCGTCATGCTGCGCACGCCGACACGCGTCACCGCGGAGGTCAGATGATCACGAGCACAGCCGTCGCCCGCACCCCACTGGGCCGATTCGTCCGCCGGTTCACGATCGTGGTGGCGTTGGTCCTGGTGACCATGGGCCTGGCGCCCCCCGGTCCGGCATCGGCCTACGCCCCAGTCGATGTCGTCCACACCGAGCACGTTCAAGCCGGCCCGTACACGGTCACCGTGGGGTTCTCCGCCTGGCCTGTCCGCGCGCTGCAGTCGCAGGACTTCACCTTCGCCCCCGACGGCGGTATCACCGACAAATCCGGCCGGCTCACCGTCGACGGGCCTGGGGTCAAGCACGACCTGCACGACACCCCGCTGGTCCGTCACCCGCGAAAGCCCAGCGTCTGGGGACTCGATGTGGAGGCGCTCAATGCGCCGGGCACCTATCGCTTCGGGTTCACGATCGACGGACCACAGGGCCGCGGGCACGGGACACTCGACGCGGTCACCGTGCTCGACCAGCCCGGTCCACCACTACTCCTCAGCTGGGGTATCGCGTCGCTACCGTTCGTCCTTTTCGTCGTACTCCTTGCCGTCGCGTGGCGCCGCACCAGAGCCAGTGGTCCACCCGTGATCGATTAGGACGGTGCGGGCATCGGCGTTGAGGTCTTCTGCTGGTCGGCGGCTCCGAAGAGCGCCACCGCGACCGCTCCACCGATGGCGAGGAGAAACCCGGTGACCGCGAGCCACTGCAGTCCAGGGTGTGAGGTGTCGCCTAGCAGGAGCACCCCGATGATCCCGGGCACTACCGTTTCGCCGACCACCAGAGCGGCCGTTGCGCCGTTGACCGATCCGAGTTGCAGGGCAACGGTATGCAGATAGAAGCCGCCAACCCCGGCGACGACAAGGGTCCACGCGGCCGGATCGGTAGCGACGATGCTCGTCTGCCACGGATCGAGACCGTCGACGATGCGTGCCGCGATAGCCAGATCGCCGAACAGCAGGCCCGCGAACAGCCCGGCCGCGACCGCACCGCGGGATCCGAGCCGACGCACCACGAGTTGACCTGTTCCCAACACGGTTACGCCGGCAATGAAAACGCCCCAGTGCAGAGCGGGTTGGGACACATGGCCGCCTTGGTGGCCTGCGGCGAGCCCGAGCGCCGCCAGCGCGAGCACGACCGCGACGATCGCCATCCAGTCACGCAGGCGCAGCGGGATACCGAGCACCAGGAGCCCGAGCACCGCTGTGACGACCAGGTTGGCACTCACGATGGTCTGCGCCAGGAACAGCGGAATCAGCCGCGCGGCGACCGCACCGGCGACAAAGCCGACCAGGTCGAGCCCGGTGCCGACGATGAACAACACGGTCACCGCCGCACGAATCGTGGACGTCATCGTGGGGGCGCCCGTGGTGGTGCGCTGCCCAATCGCTCCGGCGGCGTCCGCCTGTGCGGCAGAGCGCCGGGCGGCCAGGGCCTGGAGCACCGACGACACCCCGTATCCCACCGAGGCGATCACCGCGGCGAGCACACCTATCAGCATCAGCGGCTTTCCTGACTTGTCTTCTCGTTGGCGCGGCGTGCTCAACCGGCGAGCGCCGTTCTGTGGACGTGCGGACCGTGCCGCACGCCCACAGCGTCCCTTATTCTGCGAGCGGTGGTGGGCTGTATCTCCACCGTCCCGAGCGCATGCTGTGGATTCGCTGAACAACGTAACGATCTTCGTTCTCGGCGGCTGTTCAGTGCTTGGCTCGATAAGGTGCGCCACACCTTGATCTGGCAAGGCGTCTCGACCAGCATTCAGGCCCTGGTCCAAGTGTGTCTTCGCAGCTACTGGGCAGCGGATTGATCGGTTTGCGCGAGGGACTCGAAACCGGCATCGTGGTGATGATCCTGGTGGCGTTCCTGGTGAAGTCCGGCCGGCGGGATGCTCTCAAATGGGTGCGGCTGGGGGTAGCCCGCCGCCGTCGGGTTGACTATCGCGATATTCCTCGTCCTCTAGTTCAGCGCGTACACCGTGACCGGTCTGGCTGCCGAGGCCATCGCAGGACTCGCGTCATTGGTGGCCGTCGCGATCGCCACGACCATGGTGTTGTGGATGAGGAAGGCTGCGGCCGGCATCTCGGGCGAACTGCGCACCGGCATGGCCGAAGCCGTGGAGACCGGGTCGACGGCGGTATTGCTGCTGGCGTCCTTGGCCGTCGGCCGTGAGGGCGTCGAGACCGCGCTGTTCATGGTCGGCTATGCGGAGGCCGAAACCCTTTGGCCGCTAACCGGACTGGTAATCGTCGTATTGGTCGCGGCCGCCCTCGCATACGGAATGTACGCCGGAGCTGTCCGCACCAATCTGAGCAAGTTCTTCAAGTACACCGGCGTCTTCCTGATCATTGTCGGCGCAGGAATCCTGTCCTACGGCGTCGGCGCGTTGCAGGTGGTCGGCTGGCTGCCGGGTCTGAACTCGCAGGCTTTTGACATTTCGTCGTGGTTCGACAGGTCGTCCTGGTACGGCGAGATCATTCACGGTGTCTTCAACATCAAGCCCAACCCGACGGTGTTGCAGCTCGTTGCGTGGCTGGCCTACCTCAGGGTGGTGCTGACCTTCTTCCTGCGGCCCATCAAGGCCGGGTCCCCCTCCGGAGCGGCGGATGCCACCCCGTCCGGCGGTGGTGATTCAGGCCGGAAGCCGGCGCCCAGCCAGGCGTCCGAATAACGGCGCTCTCAGCGTTCTTTCAACACACCTGGCCTACCGTCGCGGCCGCAAAGTACCGATGGCTTAGGAGATGCGACATGACCGATGCGCCCAATAACCCTGAGTCCTCTCCAGAAGAGACACCGAACGCACGCGGGTCTGTACTGCATGACACCGTCGAGGTGGCGCCGCCAGTCCATGCGGGCTGGGCCGTCGCGTCGTTGTTGTTCTTCTGGCCCCTGGCCTTCTCGGCCTTCAACCACGCCTTCAACGTCTATCCGCTGTGGGCCGCCGGCGATGTGGCGGCGGCGCGCCAGGCTTCTGACCGGGTACGCCGCCTTGGCCAGCTTTCGTTGTGGCTGGCAGGCGGCCTTCTGTTACTGCTTGCGATCCTCTACACCATCGTCGCGGTCGTGCTGATTGCGCACGGCGATTCCGAAACACCGCG
>JAOPWF010000441.1 GCA_025965815.1 Mycobacterium sp. | reverse complement strand
CACCCTGCAGGACGTCGTCGGCTCGCGGGACCCGGTGATGCTGGACTGGCTGGTCGGGATGGCCTTCCCGTGCCAGCGTCCGTTCGACCATGAGTACGGCGTCATCGAGGTGCCCAGGTGGCGGATCCTGCCCGACCGGTTCGGCGCCGAGGCCAACTCCCCGGTGATGGACAACATCGGCGGCGGCCCGCTCGGCATCACCGAGCTGCTCGGTCGGGCGACGACGGTGCCGACGTATCTGAAGGACGACTGGTTCCGGGACTGGGGTGCGCTGCAGAAGCTCACCCAGTACTACCCGGACGCCCAACCAGCGCGAATCGATCTCGGTTCGGCAACACGTAGCGGCCTGTGGAGCCCGGCGCCGCTGCGCCACTAAATGCGTCGCATACCATCGGGCCTCGTGTCCCACGCCGGTGATGAGAAACCCGACCGGGTTTTTCGCATCGCCCGACTCGTCGCCGTGGTCGCGGGTATCGCCGGTGTGCTGCTCTGCGGTCTGGTCCCGTTCCTTCCGGTGAAGCAGACCACCGCGACCATCGTGTGGCCGCAGGCGCCCGCCGGAGCCGCCGGGGCGGCGACATCCAGCACCGGAGCCGGCCAGGTCACCGACGTCACCGCGCCACTGGTGTCCGGTGCGCCGATCGCGCTGGACGTGTCCATCCCCTGCCAGGCCATCGCCACGCTGCCCACGGCCGGCGGGCTGGTGTTCTCGACCGTGCCGCCGGGCGGGACAGACGCCAGCCAGAACGGGCTGTTCGTCCGGGCCAATACCGACGTCGTCGTGGTGGCGTTCCGGGACTCGGTCGCCGCCGTCGCCCCAAGGCACGCGGTGGCCTCCGGCGCCTGCAGCGTGCTGCACATCTGGGCCAACATCGGCGGGGTGGGCGCAGACTTCGTCGGCATCCCCGGTGCCACCGGCACCGTGGCGATCGAGAAGAAGCCACAGGTCGCGGGGATCTTCACCGACCTCAAGGTGGCGGCGCAGCCCGGAGCCGCCCCGGCGGCGACATCCAGCCCAAGGCTGTCGGCGCGTGTCGACATCGACACCCGGTTCATCCCCATGTACACGCCGCTCAAGACCGCCGTCATGGTCCTCGGCGTGCTGTGCGTGCTGGCAGCGATCGCGGCGCTGGCGGTGCTGGACCGGCGGTCGGGGAGGCGGGTGCCGGGCGGATGGCGACGGTTCTGGCGGGCCGGTTCCCACACCTGGCTGGTCGACATCGGCGTCATCGGGACGCTGCTCTTGTGGCATCTGATCGGCGCCACCTCGTCGGATGACGGTTACCACCTGACCATCGCGCGGGTGGCCGGAGACGCGGGCTACACGGCGAACTACTACCGGTTCTTCGGCGCCACCGAGGCCCCGTTCGACTGGTACGCCTCGGTGCTGGCCCACCTGGCGTCGGTGAGCACCGCCGGAGTCTGGATGCGGCTGCCCGCCACCCTGGCCGGCATCGCCACCTGGCTGATCCTGTCCCGATGGGTGATACCGCGGCTGGGTCGCCGACTTGCGGTCAACCGGGTGGCCGTGTGGACCGCGGGTGCGGTGTTCCTGGCCGCCTGGCTCCCGTTCAACAACGGCCTGCGGCCCGAGCCGCTGATCGCGCTCGGCACGATCGTCACCTGGGTACTGGTGGAGAACGCCATCGCCACCCGCCGACTGGCGCCCGCGGCGGTGGCGGTGGTGGTCGCGATGCTCACCTCGACGCTGGCGCCGCAGGGACTGATCGCGGTCGCGGCGCTGCTGACCGGTGCGCGCGCCATCGCCCGGATCATCGCGCGCCGGCGTCCCGTCGACGGTTTACTGGCCCCGATCGCGGCGCTGGCGGCGTCGTTCTCGCTGATCCTGGTGGTGGTTTTCCGGGATCAGACGCTGGCGGGTGTCGCCGAGTCCTTCCGCATCAAGTACGTCGTCGGCCCGACCATCGCCTGGTACCAGGAGTTCCTGCGCTACTACTTCCTCACCGTTGAGACCGCCGACGGCTCGATGACGCGCCGGTTCGCCGTGTTGATCCTCATGTTGTGCCTGTTCGGCCTGCTGGTGATGCTGCTGCGCCGGGGAAGCCTGCCGGGCGTGGCCACCGGCCCGGTCTGGCGGCTGGTCGGCACGACGGCGATCGGGCTGCTGCTACTCACCTTCACACCGACCAAGTGGGCCGTGCAGTTCGGCGCGTTTGCCGGTCTGGCAGGCGCGCTCGGCGGGGTCACAGCGTTCACGTTTGCCCGCGTCGGCCTGCACACCCGGCGCAACCTCACGCTGTACGTGACAGCGCTGCTGTTCGTTCTGGCCTGGGCGACCTCCGGGGACAACACCTGGTTCTACGTCGGCAACTACGGCGTGCCCTGGTTCGACAAGCAGCCGGTGATTGCCAGTCACCCCGTCACGACGATGTTCCTTGCGCTGTCGATCGCCACCGGCCTGCTCGCCGCGTGGCAGCACTTCCGGCTGGATTTCGCCGGGCACACCGAGGTCACCAACAATCGGCGCAACCGGGTGCTGGCCTCCACGCCGCTGCTCGTGGTGGCCGCGATCATGGTGGTGCTCGAGGTAGCGTCGATGGCCAAGGGCGCGGCGGTGCGCTTCCCGGTGTACACCACCGCCAAGGCGAACCTGGCGGCCCTGAGCTCGGGTCTGGGCGACACCAGCTGCGCGATGGCCGACGACGTGCTCGCCGAACCCGACGCCAACGCCGGACTGCTGCAACCCGTCCCCGGCCAGCCGTCCGGTCCCGCCGGGCCACTCGGCGGCGCCAACCCGGTCGGTTTCACGCCGAACGGGGTCGGCGACGACCTCTCCTCAGAACCGGTGGTCTCCAAACCCGGGCTGGTCAACTCCGACGCCTCACCCAACAAGCCGAACAGCGGTGTCAGTGACGCGGCGGGCACCGCGGGCGGTTACGGCCCGGTCGGGGTGAACGGGTCACGGGCGGCTCTGCCGTACGGCCTGGATCCGGCCCGCACCCCGGTGATGGGCAGCTACAACGAGAACAACGTCGCAGCCAAGGCCACCTCGGCGTGGTACCAGCTGCCAGCCGATTGGCAGAAGCGCACCGCGGATCGGCCGCTGGTCACCGTCGCCGCCGCGGGTGCGATCTGGTCCTACAAGGTAGACGGCACGTTCAGCTACGGGCAGTCGCTGAAACTGCAGTGGGGAGTGCAGCGGCCGAACGGCACCTTCGGCGCGCTGAACGAGGTGCAGCCGATCGACATCGGCCCGCAGACCGCCTGGCGCAACCTGCGCTTCCCGCTGGCATCGGCGCCGCCGGAGGCCAACGTGGCGCGCATCGTCGCCTACGACCCCAACCTGAGCAGCGACCAGTGGTTCGCGTTCACCCCACCGCGGGTGCCGGTGCTGGAGAGCGTCCAACAACTCATCGGATCGCAGGCCCCGGTGCTGCTCGACATCGCGACGGCGGCCAACTTCCCCTGCCAGCGGCCGTTCTCCGAACACCTCGGTGTGGCCGAGCTGCCCGAGTACCGGATCCTGCCCGACCACAAGCAGACCGTCTCGTCGTCCAACCTGTGGCAGTCCGCACGGGGCGGCGGCCCATTCCTGTTCACCCAGGCGTTGCTGCGCACGTCGACGATCCCGACCTACCTGCGCAACGACTGGTACCAGGACTGGGGTTCGATCGAGCGGTACTACCGCCTCGTGCCCGCCGACCAGGCACCGAACGCTGTCGTCGACCAGGGCGCAGTGATGGTTCGCGGCTGGAGCCGTATCGGACCGATTAGGGCTTTGCCATGAAGCGAGTGAAGCCGTGACGACCACTGAGAGCCGGGTGCTGACCGCCGACGACCGCGACCGGGTCAGCCGGGACCTCAAGGTGGCCCGCTGGGTCGCGACGGTCGCCGGGCTGATCGGCTTCCTGCTGTCAATCCTCACCCCGCTGCTCCCGGTGGAGCAGACCACGGCGACGCTGAACTGGCCGCAGAACGGCCGGCTCACCAACGTCACGGCGCCGCTGATCTCGCAGGTGCCCGTGACGATGACCGTGACGGTGCCCTGCGATGTGGTGCGCTCGATGCCGCCGACGGGCGGGCTGCTGCTGGGCACCGCACCCAAGGACGGCAAGCAGGCCGCCCTCAACGCGCTGTTGGTGAACGTCAACAGCCAGCGCGTCGACGTCATCGTCCGCAACGTGGTGGTGGCGAGTGTGCCTCGGGCACAGGTGGCTTCGCCGCTCGGAGCCGCTGAGCCGGCGACATCCGGCGGATGCCAGCGCATCGAGATCACGTCGTCGGAGGCCGGAACGTTCGCGACGTTCGTCGGGCTGACCGACCCGGCCACCGGCAACGTGGGGGCACCTCACGCTAGCGGGGGACTGCGGACCGGATTCCCCGACCCGAACCTGCGCCCGGCGATCGTCGGGGTGTTCACCGATCTGGTCGGACCCGCGCCGCCCGGGATGTCGCTGTCGGCGACGATCGATACCCGGTTCTCCACCAGGCCGACCCCGCTGAAGTTGGCGGCGATGGTGCTCGCGATCGCGGCGACCGTGATCTCGTTGGTCGCGTTGTGGCGTCTAGACCGGGTCGACGGGCGCCGGATGCGTCGCCTCATCCCCGCCCGCTGGCGTACCTTCACCGCCACCGACGTCACCGTGGTGGGCGGCTTCCTGCTCTGGCACGTTGTCGGCGCCAACTCGTCGGACGACGGCTACATCCTGCAGATGGCCCGCACCGCCGGGCACGCCGGCTACATGTCGAACTACTTCCGCTGGTTCGGCAGCCCGGAGGACCCGTTCGGCTGGTACTACAACCTGCTCGCGCTGATGACCCGGGTCAGCGACGCCAGCATCTGGATCCGGCTGCCCGACCTGATCGCGGCACTGGTGTGCTGGCTGCTGCTGTCCCGCGAGGTGCTGCCCCGGCTTGGGCCGGCCGTCGCGTCGAGCAAGGCGGCGGTGTGGGCCGCCGGCCTGGTGCTGCTCGCCGCGTGGATGCCGTTCAACAACGGCCTGCGGCCCGAACCCATCATCGCCGCCGGCGCACTGATCACCTACGTGCTGATCGAACGGGCCGTCATCTCCGGGCGGCTGACGCCCGCCGCCCTGGCGATCGTCACCGCCGCGTTCACCCTGGGCATCCAGCCCACCGGCCTGATCGCCGTCGCCGCGCTGCTGGCCGGTGGCCGCCCGATCCTGCGAATTCTGGTGCGACGGCATCGCATCGTCGGCACCTGGCCACTGGTGGCGCCGCTGCTGGCGGCCGGATTCGTGGTGCTCACCGTGGTCTTCGCTGATCAGACGCTGTCAACGGTGTTGGAGGCCACCAGGATTCGCTCCGCGATCGGCCCCAGCCAGCAGTGGTACACCGAGAACCTGCGCTACTACTACCTGATCCTGCCGACGGTCGACGGGTCGTTGTCGCGGCGGTTCGGCTTCCTGATCACCGCGCTTTCGCTGTTCACCGCGCTGTTCATCATGTTGCGCCGCAAGCGAGTTCCCGGGGTGGCCCGCGGGCCGGCGTGGCGGCTGATGGGCGTCATCTTCGGCACCATGTTCTTCCTGATGTTCACCCCGACCAAGTGGGTGCACCACTTCGGTTTGTTCGCCGCGGTCGGTGCGGCGATGGCGGCGCTGGCCACCGTGCTGGTGTCCCAGACGGTGCTGCGCTCGGCGCGCAACCGGATGGCGTTCCTGGCGGCGCTGCTGTTCGTGCTGGCGTTGTGCTTCGCGACCACCAACGGCTGGTGGTACGTGTCGAGCTACGGCGTGCCGTTCAACAGCGCGATGCCCCGCATTGGCGGAATCACGATCAGCACAGTGTTCTTCGCGCTGTTCGCCCTCGCCGCGCTGTACGCCGTCTGGCTGCACTTTCGGCCCGGTGACCGCGGCGGTAGCCGGGTCGCGCGGGCGCTGACTTCCGCACCCATCCCGATCGCCGCGGGCTTCATGGTCGTTGTGTTCGTCGCGTCGATGCTGGCCGGCGTAGTGCGCCAGTACCCCACCTACTCCAACGCCGCAGCCAACCTGCGGGCGTTCGCTGGCGGCTGCGGGCTGGCCGATGACGTCCTCGTCGAACCGGACGCCAACGCCGGGGCTTTGACCCCGCTGCCCGGCAATTACGGACCGCTGGGCCCCCTCGGCGGCGCCGGACCGGTCGGCTTCACACCCAGCGGCGTGCCGGAACACATTGTCGCCGAGGCGATCCGGATGACGCTGCCGCAGCCCGGCACTGACTACGACTGGGATGCGCCGACCAACCTCCATACCCCGGGCGTCAACGGCTCGACGGTGCCGCTGCCCTACGGCCTCGACCCGTCGCGGGTCCCGATGGCGGGCAGCTACGCCCAGGGCGCGCAACAGCAGAGCACCCTGACCTCCGCCTGGTACGGACTGCCCGCCCCCGATGACGGACACCCGCTGGTGGTGGTCACCGCGGCAGGCACGATCGCGGGCAATAGCGTGCTCAACGGGCACACCGACGGGCAGACCGTCGTACTGGAGTACGCCAGGCCCGGACCGGACGGCGCGCCGGTTCCCGCCGGCCGACTGGTACCCGACGACATCGGACCCGCCCCATCGTGGCGCAACCTGCGGTTCGCCCGTTCCGACATTCCACGCGACGCGGTCGCGGTACGCGTTGTCGTGGAAGACCGTTCACTGACGCCAGGTGATTGGGTCGCGGTGACGCCGCCACGGGTGCCCCACCTGCGATCGGTACAGGAGTACGTCGGCTCGGACAAGCCGGTGCTGATGGACTGGGCGGTCGGCCTGGCGTTCCCCTGCCAGCAGCCGATGTTCCACGTCAACGGCGTCACCGAGATCCCGGCCTTCCGGATCACCCCCGACTACACCGCCAAGAAGCAGGACACCGACAGCTGGGAGGACGGCCTTAACGGCGGGCTGCTGGGCATCACCGACCTGCTGCTGCGGGCGCACGTGATGGCGACGTATCTGTCCCACGACTGGGGCCGCGACTGGGGCTCGTTGCGCAAGTTCGACACCATCGTCGACGCCCAGCCCGCGCAGATCGACCTCGGCACGGCCACCCACAGCGGACTGTGGAAGCCCGGCCGGATCCGGATCGGTCCGTAGGAACCCACGTGCCTGCTGTTGAACGGGGCAACAGGCGTGCGCGCGTGTATGCCATAGTCGGTGTCGCACTGCTGGTGCGGGCGCTGGCACTGGTGTTCATTGCGGTCGCCGTTCTGCACCAGGAGCTGTACTGGTTTCCTACTATGCAGTCGACACCGCAGTGGCCGCGGCCCCGGTGGCGACGGTCACCGCGGGGTGTTTCAGCAGGTCGGCGAGGTCAGACACCACCGCATCGTCGCCGCGGTAGGCCCGAATGGGTGACCGCCCGGTGCGGCCCCCAGCTGTCGCCCGCGCCGCCGGCCAACGCCGCCAGCAGACGCAGACTCGCACTTATTGGGGCCTGGGCGTGCGATTCTGTGTCTGCTGGCGCGAGCAACCGGCGGCCCAGCGGACCAGTGATCGGTCGGAGCCCGGCGCACCGAGGTGGGCCACGCCGAGCGGAAGATCGCCGTCGTTCGACAGCGGCAACACCACCACCGGTGCGCCCGCCAGACCGGCCACGCAGGTGAGCCGCATCGTCGCGGCACGGGCCATGGCGATTGTGTCGGCATCGGCGTCCAGCGCGGGTGCGCCGCCGGCGGCCGCGGGCCCGACGAGGACGCGGCCCCCGGAGGTGGCCTCAATAACCAACGCGCGCACCGTCTCCCGCAGCCGCAGCGCCGGCTCGACATCGTCGGCGGTGATCCGCGACGCCGCCTCGAACCGCGCCGCGATGTCCGGCGCGAAGTCGGGATGTGCCCGGCTGATCCACCCCCCGTGCTCGGCCCACGCCTCGTAGCCCTGGATCAGCCGGAACGCTTCGGCGCAGTCGGCCAGGTCGACGTCCAGCACCTCGCCGATGGGGAGAACCGCGGTGATAGGCGGCGGTTCCGGCCGGCCTGCCAACAGGACGTCGGCCGTCTTCACCAGGATCGCGGGGTCGCGGACCATCACGCCGACGGTGTCGAACGATCGGGCCAGGTGCACGATCCCGGTGTCGGCCACCGCGCCGTGCGTGGGCCGCCAACCGATGATCCCGCAGTAACTCGACGGCACCCGGATCGAGCCGCCGGTGTCGGTGCCCAGCGCGAGATCGCACAGCCCGGCAGCCACCGCCGCCGCCGAACCGGCCGAGGAGCCGCCGGGGAGATGGCCGGGAGCCGCGACATTACGCGGAGTGCCGTAGTGAATGTTGTTGCCGGCCAACGAATACGCCAGCTCGTCGGTGATGGTCTTGCCGATCACCGTCGCGCCGACCGCGACGAGTTGAGCGACCGCCGGTGCGTTCGCGACTGCGGTTGAATGGTCGCGGGTATAGGTCGGGTTGCCCGCGCCGGTCACCACCCCCGCGACGTCGATGACGTCCTTGACGGCCAGCGTCGTTCCGGCCAGCGGACCGTCGGGTGCACCGTCGGCCAAGATGTGCGGCGGACCGATGAACGCGTGGACCGTGTCCACCGGCGGATGCATCACGTGCTCCCGTGCCGAAGCTTCGGTTGTTCTACGTATGTAACGAATAGGCGGAGCTGCCTGTTGCTGACCCTTGCATAGCGTACCTGGACTAGCGCCGCGGCCGTAAGCACTCGGCGAGTGCACGCAGGACCTCAGCTCGCTTGGCCGGCGGCACACCGCGCAACGCGATGCCGATCGCAGCCACAGAACTAAAGTGCTGGCATCGCGACTGGGCATGCCATCCAAAGAGGGATTACTCCTCCCAGTGGATTAACTCGTTGGGGACTACCCGTGGATGAACGGGCCCTCCAGCTGGCAAACACCCAGGTTGCGCCACGTAACTCTCTCGGCGTGTCGCAGACGAATAAGGCGTCGGGCGCCTCGCTTTCGAAGCTTCAGTGTCGCGCACGATACGGCTGGGGTCGGCCGGTTAGATCGGGATCAGGCCGTGCTTGCGCTGCACCCGCTGAATCTGCTTGTTCCGCAACAGTCTCATCCCGCTGCGCAGTTTCAGGCGGGTCTCATGCGGCTCGATGACGGCGTCGATGTAGCCGCGCTCAGCGGCGATGTATGGAATCGCCAAGTTCAGGTTGTAACCCTCGATGAAATCGGCCTTGATCTTCTGGACCTCGGGAGCGGTCGGATCCGGGAAGCGCTTGACCAGCAACTGAGCGGCACCGTCGGCACCGATCACCGCGATCCGCGCGGTCGGCCAGGCGAAGTTGAGGTCGGCGGTCAGCTGCTTGGACCCCATCACCGCATACGCACCGCCGTAGGACTTACGGACCGTGATGGTGATCTTCGGGACATCAGCCTCGACGACGGCGTACAGGAAGCGGCCGCCGCGCTTGATGATCCCGTTCTTCTCCTGCTCCACACCGGGTAGGAACCCGGGAGTGTCCACCACGAAAACCAGTGGGACGTTGAAGGAATCGCAGAACCGGACGAATCGCGCGGCCTTGTCGCAGGCCTCGTTGTCGATCGCTCCGGACATGTGCAACGGCTGGTTGGCGATCACCCCTACGGTATGACCGTCCACCCGGGCGTAGCCGGTGATGATGGCCTGGCCGGCCTGCGCCGCCACGTCGAGGAAGTCGCCGTC